>NZ_JBICJM010000007.1:0-146707 GCF_043103065.1 Vibrio sp. YQ_11
AATTTAGACTTAGGTCTAACCAGTGCGGAGCGGTAGTTCAGTTGGTTAGAATACCGGCCTGTCACGCCGGGGGTCGCGGGTTCGAGTCCCGTCCGCTCCGCCACTTATTTCGAAAACCTCGCCTTTGCGAGGTTTTTTTGAATCTACAATGTGATAAACTGTAGTTACAACAGGGGTGTAGCTCCAATTGGCAGAGCAGCGGATTCCAAATCCGCGTGTTGGGAGTTCGAATCTCTCCACCCCTGCCATATTTAAAGCCTCAGTCGAAAGACTGGGGCTTTTTTGTTTTCAGCCCTAAACCACCTACTTCAGTAGGTGGTTATCATTCGTTGCGGCTTTGCCTAATTCCCAAATTTCTTACTTTTGTATCGTACTCACCAGAAGTAAGTCAAAGCACTTCAGTACACATCTTCAACGAACTCAATAGTTTTGTTTAGTTGCACTCTATAAGTGATGCCATAAATTTAGTGTTGGAGAGTGAAGAGAGACTGCGGTGCCACATCGAGGTTCTGGTCTAGGCCCCCTTTTAGGGGGCTCACACAAAGCCACCTTCTTTAGAAGGTGGTAGTTTACATCTGTAGCTCTGAGCTGAAGATATTTCTCCATACCGTTATTATACCAATCTTGAAAATTAACTGGTTAGGTCTATCCATTTTTACGAATGCATTTTGGTGATTCTTTTGGAGCAATCCAAAACCGATTCGATTCTATGCATCGCAGACTTGGAGATGATGTCGTGGTAATCAGTAAAAGATTGGTTGGCTAAATAGCGTTGCCTCAAGCAACGCCATACTTGTTCGATAGGGTTTAGCTCTGGAGAATAGGGTGAAAGTTTGATGACACTGACATTTTAAAGTCATTGGCAATTTCTTCTGTACGTCATCCTCCACCATCCATAACAACGACGGCGCGACATCCCTCCTCCGTGACTGCCAATATTTGTTTTAAGTGCTCTATCATGATGTCTTTATGAACCCAAGGACAATGATAGCCTCACCAATTCCTCTGCTGCGACGACTGAACCGAACAGATAAGCATACACGAATTGTTGTTGCTTCACGGCTCTTGGGCGAGCTGCTTTTTCAGTCCATAAGCGTGTTGTCGTGTTTTGTTGCCCAAACCTGGCTTCGTCCTGAAACCAGACATCAACACACTGTCCTGATCGTTTCGATTTTGAATTTTTTAAAATCGTCTTGTGCTTGTTGAGGTTGTTTGGGGTGTTTTGAGCGGGAAGTTATCCATGAAAATCCCATGTGGTCGAGTAGGTAATAGATAGAGTCAGGGCGGTAGTACTCGCCAAATTCTTTCATGATAAAAGCGTGGATATCGGAACCAGTCAGTCGTCCGCCTTGTGTATTATTGGCTTTTCTTACCGTTCTTCTAGCCCTTCTTCAAGAAAGGTTTGAACCCATTTATTGATACTAGTTCGACTTACCTTGAGAAACTTGACGATTTGTGTGCGTGAATATACATCATTTGAGATGAGCAAGGGCCAGCAGGCTCATTTTTATCTGAATCGCCTCAATTGGATCATATTTTTACTTAGATTGTTATTAGGCTTGGGCTTCGCTCTGAGGAGAGTAGAACGGGGAGGTTTCTAGATAATATTGTTGGTGAAGTCTTCGAATTTTAGAGCATAAAAAAGCAGCCCTAAGGCTGCTTTTTAAATATGGGGAGAATGGAATTAGGCTTCAGTTTGTTCTCTTTGTTCTGCTAAAGAGCTTTGAGCTAGCTTTTCATCTTCCATCTTTTTTTCTTCAGCTTTCGCCTTTTCAATCATTGGTGTAATGGTTGAACCTTGAATCAGGATAGAGAACACCACAACCGAATAGGTCATTACAAGGATGATCTCTTTTACATCGATCAGCTTGTCTTGAACCACCCAAATTCCTGATGGAATTGAAAGTGCCATTGCTAGCGCTAGGCCGCCACGTAGGCCACCCCAAGTCAAAATTTTTACTGACCATGGGTTGTATTTTCTGTAACGTTTAAAGCCTATGTATGAGATAAAGACGCTGAGATAGCGAGAGGCTAGCACCAGAGGGACTGCAATTGCCATCATGATCCAGTCTTCTTCATGGAACTTAAATAGCAGCATCGACATACCAATTAATAGGAATAGCACGCCGTTTAGGAACTCATCTACTAACTCCCAGAAGTGGTCTAGGTGGTCTTCACTCTCTTTAGAGAAGCCAATAAAGCGCGTCCAGTTACCGATCATAATTCCCGACACCACCATCGCAAGTGGGCCTGAAACATGAATGTACTCAGCAAATGCGTAACCTGCTGTAGGAACACCGATGGTAAGTAGTAGCTCCATTGAGTGATCGTCAGTAGCACTGATTAGGTAGTGGAATACTAAGCCCAATAGAAAGCCATAGACGATCCCGCCAATCGCTTCTTGGATGAAGAGTAGAGTGACGCTACCGACTGTTGGTGCTTCTGAGCCAAATGCAATGGTGAAAAGCGTGACGAAAATAACCAAGCCGAAGCCATCATTGAATAGTGACTCCCCTTCGATCTGTGTCGAGATACGTTTAGGTGCATCTAACTTTTTAACGATAGCTAGAACGGCAATCGGGTCGGTAGGCGAGATTAATGCGCCAAACAGCAAGCAGTAAACCAAATCAAACTGTATGCCGATCAGCATACAAAGGCCATAAAGAACAAAGCCGATGAAGAAGGTTGAGAACAGGGTTGCTCCAAGAGCCAATACCGTGATTTCCCACTTTTGATCTTTTAAGTTGGGTAGCTTGATGCCCAAGCCGCCAGCAAAAAGCAAAAATCCAAGGATGCCTTTCAACAAAAAGTCTTCAAAGTTGATTCTTGTTACCGTCTCGGTTGCAATCTCCGTAAGGTGAAACCAGTTGTTTTGACCGGCGATCAAAATAAGTAGAGAAAGAACCATTGAACCAGCCGTAATGGCTATAGTGGTTTGCATCTTTCCTATCTTGCTGTTTACAAAAGCAATTAGCATTGCAGCTGCGGATAGAAAACATAAAGTATGATAGACCGACATAGAGCTCTCTATTTGTAACATTTTATGAATGGAATTCTCGGCTGATGCTGTCTAAATAGCAAACATTTTTTCGGGTTTATTTTGCAAGTTAGAAGGAGATAAAATAATCATTAAATCTCCATTTAGACGTCTAGACTCCTGAAGTTTGTGTGATAGGATGGAATCATAACTAAAGGAATGAGGCTGTACTGTGGGAAGCAAAGTAAGACAACAGATTGAAGCTCAATTGAAGAAACGTATCTTATTGATTGATGGTGGTATGGGCACCATGATCCAAGGGTACAAACTTGAAGAGCAAGATTACCGAGGAGAGCGCTTTGCCAATTGGCACTGTGATCTAAAAGGCAACAACGACTTGTTGGTGCTAAGCCAGCCTCAACTAATTAAGGAAATCCATAGCGCTTACCTTGAAGCCGGCGCTGATATTCTAGAAACCAATACCTTTAACGCGACCACCATTGCGATGGCTGACTATGAGATGGAAAGCCTGAGTGAAGAGATTAACTTCGCCGCGGCAAAACTGGCTCGTGAAGTTGCCGATGAGTGGACGGCGAAAACGCCTGACAAACCTCGTTACGTTGCAGGTGTACTTGGTCCAACCAACCGAACGTGCTCTATCTCCCCTGATGTGAATGATCCCGGCTACCGCAATGTTTCTTTCGATGAGCTGGTTGAAGCGTATTCCGAGTCAACTCGAGCATTAATCAGAGGTGGCGCTGATCTTATTTTGATCGAAACTATTTTCGATACATTGAATGCTAAAGCATGTGCCTTTGCTGTTGATTCTGTATTTGAAGAGCTTGGCTTCGCACTGCCTGTCATGATTTCCGGTACGATTACGGACGCTTCGGGCCGAACGTTATCAGGGCAAACCACGGAAGCATTTTACAACTCTCTACGTCATGTAAGGCCGTTATCTTTCGGTCTTAACTGTGCATTGGGGCCAGATGAACTGCGCCCATACGTGGAAGAGCTTTCTCGTATTTCTGAATCATTTGTTTCCGCACACCCTAACGCAGGTTTGCCGAATGCTTTTGGAGAATATGACCTTTCTCCAGAAGATATGGCAGAGCATGTAAAAGAGTGGGCTAGCAGCGGTTTTTTAAATCTGATTGGTGGCTGTTGTGGTACAACGCCGGAGCATATTCGCCAAATGGCGCAGGCCGTTGAAGGTGTTACACCTCGCGCTTTGCCAGATTTGCCTGTTGCTTGTCGTCTCTCCGGATTAGAGCCATTAACGATTGAGAAAGAGACTTTATTCATCAATGTCGGTGAGCGAACTAACGTCACAGGTTCTGCTCGCTTTAAACGTTTGATCAAAGAAGAACAGTATGACGAAGCATTAGAAGTCGCGCGTCAGCAAGTTGAAAATGGTGCCCAAATCATCGACATCAACATGGATGAGGGGATGTTAGACGCACAGGCTTGTATGGTGCGTTTTCTAAACCTATGTGCCTCAGAACCAGAAATCTCCAAAGTGCCAATCATGGTCGACTCTTCCAAATGGGAAGTGATCGAAGCGGGTCTGAAATGCATTCAAGGTAAAGGCATTGTGAACTCTATCTCTTTGAAGGAAGGCAAAGAGAAATTTGTTGAGCAAGCTAAACTGATCCGTCGTTATGGCGCAGCTGTGATCGTCATGGCATTCGATGAGGTTGGTCAGGCAGAAACACGCGCGCGCAAGCTAGAAATTTGTACAAATGCTTATCGTATTTTGGTAGATGAAGTTGGCTTCCCGCCAGAAGACATTATTTTTGACCCGAACATTTTTGCCGTCGCAACGGGTATCGATGAGCACAACAACTATGCTGTTGATTTCATTGAAGCTGTAGCGGACATCAAGCGCGATTTGCCACACGCGATGATCTCCGGAGGCGTGTCGAACGTGTCTTTCTCTTTCCGCGGTAATAACTACGTTCGTGAAGCAATCCATGCCGTATTCCTTTATCACTGTTTTAAAAACGGTATGGACATGGGCATTGTGAACGCGGGGCAGCTCGAAATTTATGACAACGTACCGGAAAAATTACGAGAAGCAGTAGAAGACGTTGTGCTTAACCGTCGAGATGACGCTACAGAAAGATTGTTAGATATCGCAGCTGAGTACGCAGATAAAGGTGTTGGCAAAGAAGAAGATGCCTCTGCGCTTGAGTGGCGAACTTGGCCTGTCGCAAAACGTTTAGAGCATGCGTTAGTTAAAGGGATCACAGAGTTCATTGTCGCAGACACTGAAGAAGCACGTGTAAATGCGGCAAAGCCACTTGAAGTGATTGAAGGCCCTTTGATGGATGGCATGAACGTGGTGGGTGACCTATTTGGTGAGGGTAAGATGTTCTTACCTCAAGTAGTGAAATCTGCACGTGTGATGAAGCAAGCTGTCGCGCATTTAGAGCCTTTTATTAACGCCGAAAAACAATCTGGTAGCAGTAACGGAAAAATTTTGTTGGCGACAGTGAAGGGTGACGTGCACGACATCGGCAAAAACATTGTAGGCGTTGTACTGCAGTGTAATAACTACGAGATCATCGATCTTGGCGTGATGGTACCGTGTGAAAAGATCTTAAAAGTCGCGCTAGAAGAGAACGTTGATATTATCGGTTTGTCTGGGTTGATTACCCCATCTCTGGATGAAATGGTTCATGTTGCTAAAGAGATGGAACGTCTCAATTTTGATCTTCCGCTTCTGATTGGCGGAGCTACCACATCCAAAGCTCACACTGCCGTGAAGATTGAGCAGAACTACAAAAATCCGGTGGTTTACGTAAACAATGCGTCGCGCGCAGTAGGGGTTTGTTCGTCATTACTCTCCGATGAACGTCGACCTGCCTTTATAGAAAAACTGGATGCGGATTATGAGCGTGTTCGTGACCAACACAATCGTAAGAAGCCGCGTACTAAGCCTGTCACTTTAGAACAAGCGCGTGCAAACAAAGTCGCGATAGATTGGGATGCATACACGCCACCAGTTCCTGCAAAACCAGGCCTTCATATTTTCGATGATTTTGATGTCGCAACCTTACGCAAGTATATCGACTGGACGCCGTTTTTCATGACGTGGTCGCTGGTAGGAAAATACCCGACAATCTTCAAACATGAAGAAGTGGGTGAGGAGGCTCAGCGTCTATTCCATGATGCCAATGAGCTGCTTGATCGAGTTGAGCGTGAAGGATTGCTTAAGGCTCGCGGGATATGTGGCCTATTCCCAGCGGCAAGTGTGGGTGATGATATTGAAGTGTACACCGATGAGTCGCGTACCGAGGTTGCTAAAGTATTGCGCAATCTTCGTCAGCAAACAGAAAAGCCTAAAGGCTTTAACTACTGCTTGTCGGATTACATCGCGCCAAAAGAATCTGGCAAACAGGATTGGGTTGGAGCGTTTGCAGTAACTGGCGGTATCGGTGAGCGTGAGTTGGCCGATGAGTACAAAGCGAAAGGCGATGACTACAACGCAATCATGATTCAAGCGGTGGCGGATCGTTTAGCCGAAGCTTTTGCTGAATACTTGCATGAGCGTGTCAGGAAAGAAATTTGGGGCTATGCAGCAGATGAAAATCTATCGAATGATGGGCTCATCCGTGAAAAGTACCAAGGGATCCGTCCTGCACCGGGTTACCCAGCTTGTCCTGAGCATACAGAGAAAGGCCCGCTTTGGGAGTTACTGAATGTTGAAGAGAACATCGGTATGTCACTAACAACGAGCTATGCAATGTATCCGGGGGCATCAGTGTCCGGTTGGTACTTCTCACATCCAGACTCTCGCTATTTTGCGATCGCTCAGATCCAAGACGATCAGTTAGAGAGTTATGCTGATCGTAAAGGTTGGGATAGGATCGAAGCTGAAAAATGGTTGGGGCCAAACATTAACGGCTAAATCAAGTGAACAAGCAATAAAAAGGGCTGCCAATGTGCAGCCCTTTAATTTGTCGTTGTTCCCTCAAAAACCACGTTATGCTTTTTGAACCACGGTAGTGGGCACTTGAGGAACAAACCAATATTATTGTTCGAAGAGCTCTGTATGCAGCTTCTGAATGGCTTGCTTCGCCACCGACTCATTCACAAGGAAGCACAGGTTATGAGGGCTTGCTCCATAACAGATCATGCGTAAGTTCAAATCTTCTAGCGTACCAAACACTTGCTTCGCATAGCCTTTACGTTCACTCATCTTGTTACCAATCAAGGCTACCAAACAAAGGTCATGTTCTACTTCGACCTTACACAACTCTTCCAACTCTTCACGTGCTGCTTGAGGAAGTTGTGGTGCGCCGCCTGAGGTATCAGTTTGATCTAGCGTGAGTGACACACTGATTTCTGATGTGGTGATAAGGTCTACCGAAATTTTGTGCTTGGCTAAAATCTCAAATACTTTTGCTAAGAAGCCGTACGCATGGAACATGTTCGCACTACGTAGAGTGACCATCGTTTGATTACAACGCAGAGCGAGGGCGCGGAACAGTGGTGAGCTTTCGACTTGATGACGAATCCACGTGCCGCCTTTTTCTGGTTCTTTGGATGAGCCAACAAAAACCGGGATATCATGGCGTAGAGCAGGGACCAGTGTTGATGGGTGTAATATTTTCGCGCCAAAGTTAGCCATTTCAGAGGCTTCACTAAAACTGATCTCTGGGATTGGTGACGCTTTTGGTGCAATGCGAGGATCGGTCGTGTAAATACCAGGAACATCTGTCCAAATTTCAAGTCCAGATGCTTTCACACCTTCAGCAATCAAGGCTGCACTGTAGTCGCTACCACCGCGGCCTAACGTTGTTGTATTGCCTTCTTCGTCAGAGCCAATGAAGCCCTGTGTGATGACGACAGAATCAAGACATAAAGGGATAAGCTTCTCTTGCGCTAGTTGAGCAATGGCTTCGACATTCGGTTCTGCGCGACCAAAGTTGTCGTCGGTTCTTAGCACTTCACGAATATCAAATCGCACTGCATTGATACCACGCTCTCGCATGAGCTGCGCCAAAATGTGTGTCGACATTAACTCACCACATGCCACAAGGTGGTCGGTCAGTTTGGTGTTTGCTTGAATTGAGGCAGCTTCTGCAAGGCTGGTCACGGTATCTAAAATTCCGTACACCTCTGAAGAGGCTTCTGTCGCATCTTCCAATTGAGCCAAAATGGAATCATGGATCTCAGCTAGGTTTTTTAGTAACTCAGCACGGTGTTCCTGATCTTGAACGCCATTGGCCAGTTCTACCAAGATGTTGGTTACCCCAGAGCAAGCGCTGCTAACAACAAGGCGAGTATTTGGATTGTTTTCGATGATGGTGGCACAACGACTCATTGCCTCAAAATTGGCAACACTGGTCCCACCGAATTTAGCTACGTTAAATGCGCTCACTGCGTTTCTCCCACGACTTCCTAAAAAATATACACATCCAATGTTTTGTGAGGAAAGGAACAGAGCAAAAAGAGAGGTAGTTAGATTGTCATTTGAAAATGTACCCTCAGAAGCTCTTCATCAGACGGTGCTGATGACAGTTGATGGGACTCAACCCAAGTCAACCGACAAGCCAAACCCTGCAATTTTGACTTACCTCGGCACTACTCCCCCTGAATGATTGGTATTGGAATTGCGGTTCCACAAATCACCTGCCTGGGCAGTGCTCCTCTTCTACATAAAGCTCAAACATTGAACGGTTTTGACGTCACAATGTCAATCAATATTTCAACCAGAATGATGGTTTTTATTAACGAAATTGTGACAGTGGTTTGACCTCTATACTTAGGGCTAATTGCCGTGTGCAACAAAATACATTAGTGTGAAACCTTTGATGCCTGAATGTATTGCTAATCGAAATAAAAATTGCTCCTGTTTTCTGGTGAACTACTTGTTAAATAATTCAAGTGAGTTTTCTTGCAAAGCATAAGAGTGACGATGTTTTGATGGCAAATAATTCTAAAAATGACTTCTTTCAGGCTAAATGACTGCAATCAAGGAGCTGACATGCCGATCCAAAGCTTTATTCCCCCTCACCGAATTTTAATGGGCCCTGGTCCTTCCGATGTTTATCCGCAGGTATTGCAAGCCCTTAGCCGTCCAACGGTTGGTCATCTAGACCCTCTGTTTATCGCGATGATGGATGAGCTTAAACAGCTGTTGAAATACGCTTTTCAAACCGAAAATGAGTTCACTATTGCGGTTTCTGCTCCAGGCAGTGCTGGGATGGAGACTTGTTTCGTTAACTTGATCGAGAAAGGTGACAAAGTCATCGTTTGTCGAAACGGTGTCTTTGGTGAGCGCATGCGTGAAAACGTGATTCGTGCTGGTGGTGAAGTGGTGCTAGTCGATGATGAATGGGGTGTGCCTGTTTCAGTAGATAAAGTTGAACAAGCACTACAGCAACATCCTGATACAAAAATTCTGGCTTTTGTGCATGCTGAGACATCAACAGGTGCTGTCAGTGATGCACAAACTCTAGGTAAGTTAGCCAAGCAATATAATGTGTTGTCGATTGTGGACGCCGTTACATCGTTAGGCGGCGTACCGTTAAAAGTTGATGAATGGCAGCTTGATGCTGTGTACTCGGGCAGTCAAAAGTGTTTGTCGTGTGTGCCTGGCTTGTCTCCGGTGACGCTGTCTCCGGCTGCTATCGAAAAAATTCAATCGCGCACTACGCCAGTTCAAAGTTGGTTCCTCGATCAAAGCTTAGTGTTGGGGTACTGGAGTGGGGAAGGTAAGCGTAGCTACCATCACACAGCTCCAGTGAATAGCCTATATGCATTGCATGAAGCGCTGCTTGTGTTGCAGAACGAGGGGCTTGAGAACGCGTGGGCTCGCCATCAATTGATGCATGAGAAGTTGAAAGATGGTCTTCAGAAACTGGGTTTTGAATTTGTAGTGGAAGAATCTTACCGTTTACCTCAATTGAACGCGATTTATGTGCCGGAAGGGATCGATGAAGCGAAAGTTCGCGCGCATCTACTTGAAACTTACAACCTTGAAATTGGTGCAGGGCTAGGTGCGTTAGCTGGCAAAGCATGGCGTATTGGATTGATGGGATACGGTGCTCGCGCGGAAAATGTCGCGCTGTGCTTGAAGGCTCTGGAAGAGTCTTTAACTGAGTAAGAGTTGCGCATTAGAGCGTCTCAAGAGCTTGGAACTCTATTACTCATAACCAACAGGGCCTAAAATCATTGGGCTGAAAGCAAAAAAGCGAAGGAAGTCCTTCGCTTTTTTGTTTGTCTATTCCGCATCAGACATGCTAGGTGTTGCCGATTGGGCTTGTGAGGGTGGTTGATAATTTACTTGGCTAAAGTCGATGTTCGGAAATAAGAATTGAGCCTCAGCACGAATTTGTTCTGCTTTACTGCTGTCATCCAGTCCTTGATAAGCCAAGATTAAGTTATTGTAGAACGCAGGGCGTGGCTTATCTTTAATGATCTGCAATGACCAATCAATATAAGGTTGAATCAAACTTGGATCTTGCTTGTACAGACCAATATTCAAAAAGGTACTGTAAACGTCCCAGTCAAATCTGTCTTTCCATACGACCGGGTTACTTACCTGATTCAAAATATCAGGATTAGTTGGTCGCGTAGTTTCGAACTTCGTCAGAATGTAGTTCGTGTGTAGTGCGCTCACCATATAGAAGGTAAACACGGCCGGAATCACCAAGCTAAAAACACGTAGCAGACTTTTGGTCACTTTGCTAAACCCAACTTGGCGATAGCGCGAGACACGCTGGTCGACCCAATACAGCAAAATGATGAAAATCAGCCAGTGCACGAGAGAGTGATAAAACGGATATTCCAACTGAGAGTGAAGTACGATAGGAATGAATAACGCGAGCAACGCTAGGCGTGTGCCACGTTTGGCTTGATAAATCCTATGTAAAACCAATCCCATTGCGAGGATTATGCCTAATACAGGCAGAAGCCCACCTTCTACGCCCCAGTACAACATTTCATTGTGAGGATGATCCATCGATGGCAAGCCTGCAGGATAGTTCTCATTCAGCGCATGCTGGCGCGCGGTGTACAGCATGTACTCAGATTCAAACTTACCGTAACCGTAGCCAGTGAACGGTTTCTCGATCACCATATCCAAGGTTTGAGGGAAAGTGTACGCTCGAGGCGACTCCATATTCACTTTCTCTGCCGCCAGTCCACTTCCATCCGGGAATGCAATGCTCATTACAACGAACGAGAGCACCAAGCCCGTAACCAAAGCCGCGATCCAGCGAATAAAGCGGCCTTTGGTTGCAAAGCGATACATATACGGAATCACTAACAACAAACCGATGATGGTCGCTAGCCATCCTGTGCGCGAAGCTAACGCGACAATCAACGGCAAGGTAACAACAGGTACGGCATACAAAAGGTAAACGTCGCTTAGCTTACGTGAATACTTATAGGGTTGGCGAGCTAGAAGATAACTGGCAATGACTAATCCAGTAGCGAGAAAGCTTGCCATCACATTTGGTTGCTGAAAGATCCCGTACGGACGGTTAGCAATCGTGTCGTAGCCGAAAGGATTCCCTGATTTTAGAAAAAGATATTGCGTCAGACCAAATAGAGCTTCAATCACGACAGCCAGTACGATGAACCAAAGTAACCGTTGGCGATGCTTATTACTGAAATGAAATTGCTGTAAGACAACAAAAAACAGGAAACCACTCCACAGGCCGATAAGTTTGTTCGCTGCCAGAGTGCTGTCCGCATTGGGGTAGAATACTGGCAACGTCATGATGATCGCGCTGATCAGTAACCCGATGGTTAGCTTTGAATAGCGTAAAATGCGGTTACTCGCGAGCTGATAGCAACCGATACCTAACGTAAAGCTAAATGCAATCCACGTTGTTGCGTTGAAGGATAGGGCTAACCCTGATCCACCTGGATTGGGCATAAAAAAGTGCATGGCCAGTAAAAACAGAACGGCCAAAGCGATGAGAAACTTGCGATTGAGAGGAACTTGTACTTTTTCAGGAGAAAGTTTGGTTCCACTTACATGTATAGTAGCCATATATATTGCGTTGTTTTGAATGAAAAAAGACCAGCGTTGGCTGGTCTTTGTACTTTACCCGTTTTTTCTATTTCAACATAGGCTTAAGGAATCGAGCTGTGTGCGAACCTTCGATCTGAGACACATCTTCTGGTGTTCCCTGGGCAATGATCTCTCCGCCGCCTTGTCCGCCTTCTGGTCCTAAGTCGATGATCCAGTCTGCTGTTTTGATGACGTCCAAGTTATGCTCGATAACCACAACGGTATTCCCGTGATCGCGCAGGCGATGAAGTACGGTCAATAACTGCTGAATATCATGGAAGTGCAGACCAGTTGTTGGCTCATCTAGAATGTACAAGGTTTTACCCGTATCACGCTTGGATAGCTCTCTTGCCAATTTCACTCGCTGCGCTTCGCCGCCTGATAATGTGGTTGCCGCTTGACCTAAACGAATGTAAGACAGACCAACGTCCATTAGAGTTTGCAGCTTGCGGGCAATCGCAGGAACAGGATCGAAGAAGGTGCGAGCATCCTCGACGGTCATTTCCAGTACTTCATCGATGGTTTTGCCTTTGTAGCGTACTTCCAGTGTTTCGCGGTTATAGCGCTTACCTTTACACACATCACAAGGCACGTACACGTCTGGTAAGAAGTGCATCTCGACTTTGATAACACCATCCCCCTGACAAGCTTCACAGCGACCACCACGAACGTTAAAACTAAAGCGGCCAGGTTTGTAACCACGTGAACGTGATTCTTGCGTACCAGCAAACAGCTCGCGAATAGGGGTAAAGATTCCCGTGTACGTCGCTGGGTTCGAGCGCGGTGTTCGGCCAATTGGGCTTTGATCGATGTCGATAACCTTATCGAAATGTTCTAGACCTTTAATCGACTTATAAGGCGATGGGTGTGCAGTAGTAGCGCCATTGAGTTGGGTGTGTGCAATTTTGAAGAACGTATCGTTGATCAAGGTTGATTTACCGGAGCCAGACACGCCAGTAATACAGCTAAACAATCCGACAGGAATAGACAAGTCGACGTTCTTCAGGTTGTTACCTGTTGCACCTAGTAGCTCGACGGTTTTCTTTGGATCGCGAGGGGTACGCTCTTTAGGGACTGCTATCTCTTTTGCGCCACTTAGATATTGACCTGTGAGAGAGTTCGGGTTGGCGATGATCTCGTCCATGGTTCCTTCGGCAACCACATTACCGCCGTGTACCCCCGCTCCCGGGCCAATATCAATCACGTGATCGGCACAGCGAATGGCATCTTCATCGTGTTCGACCACGAGTACGGTATTACCTAAATCGCGCAAATGAGTCAGTGTTTTTAGAAGTCGTTCGTTATCACGCTGGTGGAGGCCAATCGACGGTTCATCTAAGACGTACATGACACCAACAAGACCTGCACCAATTTGGCTCGCTAAGCGAATGCGTTGTGCTTCGCCACCGGATAGCGTCTCTGCACTCCGGGATAAATTAAGGTAGTTCAAGCCCACATTTACAAGGAACTGTAGACGATCATTGATCTCCTTCATGACCTTTTCTGCGATTTGTGCACGTTGACCTTCTAGCTTGAGTGTTTGGAAGAAGGTAAGGGCATCTGCAATACTGAGCTCAACGATCTCAGGTAAGGTAGTATCGGCAATAAATACATTACGTGCTTCAAGGCGTAGACGAGTACCGCCACAGCTTGAGCATGATTTTGTCGAGATGTATTTAGCTAACTCTTCTCGAACCGAGTTGGACTCGGTATCGCGGTAACGACGTTCAAGCGTATTTAAAATCCCTTCGAATGGGTGGCGCTTTACACGAATGTCGCCGCGATCATTGATGTACTTAAACTCGATCTCGGTGCGGCCTGAGCCTTTGAGAATAACGTCTTGCGTTTTCTTTGGCAGAGAGTTGAACGGAGCATGCAAATCAAATCCATAATGATCCGCCAATGAAGTCAGCATTTGGAAGTAATAGTAATTCTTTTGATCCCAACCACGAATAGCACCTTGTGCCAAACTGAGTGAGTCATCTTGAATCACTCGGCTTGGATCAAAATACTGTTGTACACCCAAGCCATCACAAGTTCCACACGCGCCTGCTGGGTTGTTAAATGAGAACAATCTCGGTTCCAGCTCTTGCATGCTGTAGCCACATTGCGGACAAGCGAAGTTCGCGGAAAAGATGATTTCTTCCCCATCGCCATCCATCGGAGCAATCACCGCAATACCACCAGAAAGCTCTAGCGTCGTCTCAAATGACTCTGCTAAACGTTGTTGCAGATCTGGGCGAACTTTGAATCGGTCGACCACGACTTCAATGGTGTGTTTTTTGTGTAGCTCAAGTGTTGGTGGATCTGAAAGATCGCAAGTTTCGCCGTCAATACGCGCTCGAATAAAACCTTGTGCGGCAAGGTTTTCTAGTGTTTTTACATGCTCACCTTTGCGCTCTTTTACGATTGGAGCAAGCAGCATCATTTTACTGCCTTCTGGCAGTTCCAATACTTTATCCACCATCTGGCTGACAGTTTGTGCGGCTAATGGGGCGTGGTGAGTAGGACAGCGTGGTTCACCAACACGAGCGTAAAGCAGACGTAAGTAGTCGTAAACTTCGGTGATGGTACCGACGGTTGAGCGAGGGTTATGCGATGTCGATTTTTGTTCAATAGAAATCGCCGGTGATAAACCTTCGATGTGATCGACATCTGGTTTTTCCATAAGAGACAAAAACTGACGAGCATAAGCAGACAGTGATTCGACATAACGTCGTTGGCCTTCTGCATATAAGGTATCGAATGCGAGAGAGGACTTACCGGAGCCACTTAACCCAGTAATTACTGTCAGTTTATCGCGAGGAATAGTCAGATTGATGTCTTTGAGGTTATGGGTTCGGGCACCGCGAACTTCTATTTTATCCATCATTTTTGCTCTATGTATAACCAAGTTGGGCAAGTATTACATAGTGTGAGAAATGTGCAAAGTAACACTGGACAAAAAAACAGTAAACAAAAAGCCCGGTATAAAACCGGGCTTTAGAGTCTAGGCTGATGAAAGGTTTACACTTCTTTCTTTGTCGCGTGCTTACCTAATTCAGACTTCTTTTCATCTTTTAGGTACAAGTTTTCGAAACAGTAGTTTGTTGCTTCAATGTAGCCTTCTACGCTACCGCAATCAAAGCGCTTACCTTTGAATTTATATGCGAGAACACAACCTGCTTTTGCTTGTTTCAGCAGCGCATCCGTAATTTGGATTTCACCACCTTTACCTGGCTCTGTGTTTTCGATCAGTTCAAAAATATCAGGGGTAAGGATGTAACGACCAATGATCGCAAGATTGCTTGGCGCTGTGCCTGGTTCTGGTTTTTCTACCATGTCATCTACGCGGTAGATGTCATCTTTGATCATTTCACCAGAAATCACGCCGTATTTGTGCGTCTCATCAGCAGGTACTTCTTGTACTGCCACGATAGAACAGCGGAATTGCTTAAACAGCGCAACCATTTGAGCAAGAACGCCTTCTTCCTCGTTCACACACAAGTCATCGGCAAGTACTACAGCGAAAGGTTCATCACCAATCAGTTCACGACCCGTTAGAATCGCGTGACCTAGACCTTTCATTTCACGTTGGCGAATGTAGGTAAAGTTCGCTGATTCAATGATCTCACGAATATCGACAAGTAACTCTTCTTTGTTGGTACCACTAATTTGGTGCTCAAGCTCGTAGTTCTTATCAAAGTGATCCATGATTGAGTGTTTGCCACGGCCTGTCACAATACACATACCGTTCATACCAGCTTGAATTGCCTCTTCAACGCCGTATTCAATCAACGGTTTGTTCACTACTGGCATCATTTCTTTTGGCATTGATTTTGTCGCCGGAAGAAAGCGTGTGCCGTAGCCTGCAGCAGGGAACAGACATTTTTTAATCATTGGGGGAATATCCTTTCTCGTCATTATCAAGAATCTGCGCAACACTTTAACACGAGAGTCGCGCATGAATCATGAATAAAGTAGGAAAAAATGTGAGACGCAGTGCGGAAAAAAGCATGATCAGTCAGGCCGTGCCGCTGTTGAGGAGCTATGTCTAACAATAAACAGGAAACTTACTCTCTCGTTGTGTTCACTATTCGACTCGCTGGGCTCGTAATCTCTGGTTCTATTAGTCGTCTTAATACATGAATGTAAGGTTAAGACATCAAGTTTTGATCGGCCCAAGCAATGGCTTGGACTCGGTTTTTCACTGAGAGCTTTTTAAAGATCTGATACAGGTGCGACTTGATCGTAAATTCGCTAACAAACAGTTCTTCTGCCATCTGGCTATTCGATGCTCCAGCTTGCAGACAACGCAGCACTTGCAGTTCGCGAATGGTGAGATCGACGGTTGCTGGCGCGGTGTGAGTATTTATCACATTTCGATAGTAGTGCAGCAGTTGGCTGGTTACGTTGCGTGGTAGCCAGTTTTGCCCGTTGACAATGCCTTTCAGTCCTTCGCCTACTTGTTCTAAAGAATCTTCGCTGTAAAACAAGCCTTTTAATTGACCGAAGGCGAGCAGTTCATCCGTAGTGAGGCGTTTTGGAACGTTGAACACGACCGTCTCAAAGTTCTTCCAAACCAATGGCAGGTTTTTAATCGATTGAACGAGTGATTTATGTTCACTGAAGTCAATGAGTAGAATTTTATTTCGATGTTCGGGTTTCGCTTCCATTAGGGCATCGGTTGAGATTACAGGAATGCTCATATCGATGTACTTTTCTAATGATGCGACTTTCTGCGCAGCATCGTCTTCCATACTAATCAGAAATAGCTTTCTTGCGTAAGCCGACTTTCTCACGTGTTCAAATCTCCCAAGGTTCAGTAGAGGCCGTAAGTTGGCATTAAAGTATGGGGAGAGCTATAGCTTTGGTGAATAAATGCGTTGAGATTCAAAGGTTCACGAATGAAGTCTGCAACGCGAATCAAAAATGCTACATATGAAAGTTGAACTGAGATTTTGGTTCTAGCGTAGGGCGTGATCGAACACAATGGCATTGGGCTTTAACCAAAACATCAAAGCGTGTATTCTATTGCGCTAAAATTAATATACAGATCCAGAGTGAAACGGAGCACATCATGGCCAGCCGTGGAATTAACAAAGTTATTTTGGTGGGGAATCTAGGTAACGACCCTGAAATTCGTTACATGCCTAATGGCGGTGCGGTAGCAAACATCACGATTGCTACTTCTGAGTCATGGCGTGACAAAGCGACTGGCGAACAGCGCGAAAAAACAGAATGGCACCGTGTTGTGTTGTTCGGTAAGTTGGCAGAAGTTGCTGGTGAGTACCTGCGTAAAGGTTCACAAGTGTACGTTGAAGGCCAACTTCAAACTCGTAAATGGCAAGACCAAAGTGGCCAAGATCGCTACTCAACAGAAGTTGTGGTTCAAGGTTTCAATGGTGTAATGCAAATGCTTGGTGGCCGTGCTCAAGGTGGCGCTCCTGCAATGGGCGGTCAACAACAGCAGCAAGGCGGTTGGGGTCAACCTCAACAACCGGCTCAGCAGCAATACAATGCACCTCAACAGCAGCAACAGGCTCCGCAGCAACCACAACAGCAATACAACGAGCCACCAATGGATTTTGATGACGATATTCCGTTTTAACGAAAGACAAAATAAAAAATGTTGAAAAATACACTAAAGGCCGCTAATAGCGGCCTTTTCTTTTATTGTCTGAAAAAAAGTGTTTATTTTTTAGGTTGAGTGAGTATATTATTAACTTACAAGTTTTTATGTTGATTTTTTGGGTTGGGTATGAAGATTGAGATAAAGAAGTTTATGAGCGGTGAGCGTTATGTCTTTTTACTAGACGATGACGGCATGCCTGATTTTTGGGTAACGCACTTTGTCACTAATAAACTCAGGAAGAATTTAACAACATCTTCAATTCAACAGTATCTAAAGTCCATCAAACACTTAAAACTTTGGGAAAGTATAAATGGCAGAGATCTGCTTGAAGAAATTTACAATGGGGCCATTCCAACCCTTGATGATATCAATGCTCTGAAAGAGCATTGTAGCTATCGAGCTAGCGTCTTCAAAAATCAGATTAAAACAAATGTTACCGATATGGGAAAATTTCATCTTTCTAAATCAAAAGATAAGCCCACCGTCACAAAGTCTCAGTATATATCTCGCATGGCTCACATTACTGAATATCTCCACTTTTGTGGTAAAGAGCGAGTTAAGAAGAAACCGTCTGCTTCGCAGTTATCTGATGCGCTTGATTTAATGAAGACGCAGCTAAAAAGCGATATGCCAAAGGATCGTTTAAAAAGCAAACAAATGGCTTTAGATAAATCAGGGATACCAGATGATGTATTTGAAGATTTTGTTGCCGTGGCTAAACCCAACTCTGAACACAATCCCTTTAGTAACTCTGTCATTCGGTTTCGAAATTACCTCATCGTTCAAATCTTGTATGAAACGGGATTTAGACGCAGTGAACTAGCAGCTCTAAGAATTGGTGACATCGGTACTGACTCTGACAACCCCACCTTATCAGTTGTACGCAGACATAATAGTAAAGAAGATCCTCGTTTAGATGAGCCTACAGCGAAGACGCTTGGTAGAGCCGTCCCAATCTCGAAAGAACTGAGAGATTTACTAAATACCTACGTTAGAAAACATCGTTTTCAGACAAAGGCGGCCAAAAAACATCCATTTATATTTGTCTCTCACAAAGCTAAAAGTGGAAGCTATGAATCAGGTCAACCGCTGGTAAAACAAACGATAAACGATATTTTTAATCGTATCCGCAAGGTTAATTTTGAACGTTTTTGGGGGATCACGCCACACAGCTTTAGGCATTATTTCAACCATATGCTATCCAAAAGTATTGACCAAGAAAAAAAAGCGGTTGAAGAAGAAGTGAAGCGATTGGAAGCCGAAGGGAAGCCCCAAGCAGCCAAACTATATGCAGATGCAAATAAAATCACCGAAGCGCGTGAGCTAGAGATTAGAGCTGAGAAGAATGGACATTCCGACCTAAACTCTGGCAGACCTTACTTGAAACGAACAGTCATAGAACAAGCCAATAAGATGCGGAGAAAGATGCATGAAAATTTAAAACATAAGGCTGAAGTAGGTGTTTATGGCTATTAATACGAAAAAAAACAGTGCTTATAGAGATATAAAGTCAAAGTCAGACAAGCGACTAAGTAAAGCTAACTATGAGTTTGACGTTTATTCTGATAATTGGCAGTTGGATGCCAATGTGCGTTTGAATTTGGCTCTTTTAGAACCATTAAGTCTTACTCCTAAGTTTTCTGAGTGTTTCAGACTTGCTTTGGCGGACTACGCTGCTGAATTTTCATCTAACTATACACGCAATATTTTTTCTTTCACTCGATTGCTATTTGAAACGGGTGTAACTGATAAAATAGCAGAACAGCATATCATTAATTTTCAAAGTAGTTTGACCAAAGAGACTGAATACAAGCTAGGATACATCCGTGCTTTTTTGCTTGATTGGCATGACAAGGAAATCTACGGTGTTGATAAGAAAGTTGTTGGCTTGCTCTCAGTGCTCAAAATTTCAGGAAATAAAAAAGGGAAAGCGGTTGCACTAGGCTGCCCATACAGTGGTGCTTATACACTGGAAGAGCAATCCGCATTCATTACGTGGTACGTAGATGCATTTACAGAGCAGCTCATTTCATTATATGACTATGCGTTCATCATGGCATTGCAGTACACAGGTGCTCGGTCTCTTCAATTAACCCATCTGTATTATGGGGATCTACTCATCAGAACAGAGGCTGGCATTGAACACTTTGATTTACGAATCCCCAACGCCAAAAAACGTAATGAAACGTTTAGAGGGTCTTACCAAATAAAAAAAGATGTGAGTGAAGACCTGATATTGGTGCTGACTGCACAGGCAAAACAATCAATAAAAATGGTTGAAGAGCATTTCAACGTCAGCCTCACTAGTCAGCAGAAAAAGCAGATCCCCATTTTTATTAATGAGCGACAGATATCGAATCTCGCAGACTTTAGTGAATTTGAAGAAATCCAACAGAAAACGCCTGATTTATTGTGCTTACGAACTAATGGGGCAAACCCATCAGTTGCAGAAATAGTAAGAAGGTTAGCTCGGCTTTGTCCATTAAAAACAACCCGAATTAAAGTGGATGGCGATTATGGAGATTTGCATATTAATCCACGTCGATTTCGTTACACTCATGCGACGAACATGTCTATGCTTGGAGCCAGCGAGCATACGATAGCTGAGGAGTTAGGGCATGAAGATACTCAACATGTCACCGTGTATACCGAGTTTAATGAAGAGATGGCGGATAGAATTGATGAGGCGCTAGCTACCGATCTTACCCCATTAGCTCAAGCTTTTTCTGGCACGTTAATAGACAGTGAAAAAGACGCAATTCGAGCTAACGATCCTCGAAGTAGAATTAACAATGACGAAGGCAACCCTTTAGGAAACTGTGGAACATTCGGCTTTTGCGCTAATGGCTCTGTACATTGCTACACATGTAACAAATTTCAACCTTGGTTAAATGCTCCTCATGAAAAAATGCTGAAAAGCGTCGTTTTGAAACGAGATCGAAAGCGTGAAATGGGAGCCAGTGAGTTTGTTTTGCAAGGACATAACCGCAGTATCAATGCTATTAAGGCGGTCATTCAAAAGTGCAACGCAAGAAAGCAAGAGTTAGAAAATGAAGGAGCGTTAAATGTCTAATGTTTTGCTGTTTACTCCTAAGCATCAAATTGATTTTCAAAAAAATTATGATGATTTTATCGCTTTTGCAAAAAATGACCTGAGTCTGTTTGAAGACATTCAGTTCAAAACCCCTGAAGGCATTATTCAGAATGGCTGGGAATGTGATAAGTGGTCGTGGAAGACGGAAAAAGGAAAAAAGCTGACGATTGTTTTTGGGGCAAGTCAGAATCATTCAAAATATACACCTTTCCTGCCTCCTTTTTCTGACTTTGCGAAAGCATATGTTCGCTACCAGCAATCGCTTAACAAGAAAGATTCAACTACTTGGGCTTCATCACTTGTGTTCCTCTATCAAGCATTAGAAGAGCACGCTGCTCACAATGATAAATCTTCAGTTGATATAATGAACATCAACAATAATGTGATTGATCGCGTAGAGCAGAAGATACGGAGCAGTGATTTAGGCGCTGGCGGCAAACGCAATATCGGCCTTTCGTTCGAAAAGGTATTGAAATTCATCAAAGAAAAACGATTTAAACTAGATCTACAAGATTGGTCTAACCCGTTTCCTCGTCAATCTGACGCGAGCATAAAACTAGACGAAAAAAGTCGCAAGGAAATGGAAGATAAATGCCCGTCAGATTATCAGATGTTGCAAGTAGCAGACGCTTTTCATAAAGCGAAGACACCACGCCAGAAGTATTTTAGTAGTCTTTGCGTTATGTTGATGTGCCAGCCCAGCCGAAATACCGAATTGAATGGTTTGACTGTCAATTCATTACAGCGAAGTGATAAAGGTCGTTGGTACTTGATGTGGCATCCTGCCAAAGGGGGAGATCCCGTGCGAAAGTGGGTGCCAGCTTTGCTAGAAGACGTTGTTAAACAAGCTTTTGAAAGACTTGTTGAGATTTCTGCTCCAGCCAGATCTGCTGCAAAATTTGCGTACGACAATCCTGATCTGTTCATGTTGGCTAGTGACTCAGAAAGCTCCCAAGACAAGCCTTTGACATATAATCAGTTCGCGAAAGCAATGGGATTTAAAACAGGTAAATCAGGAAGAGGAGTCAACATTACTTGGACTACATATGGAAGCAACGTCAAATGGTTAAATCGTTTAATTAGTGACTTGAATAATGTGAACAACTGGAAAAAGGATTTGTGTCAAGGATACACCATTCTCCCAAACAATGAGGTCGTCAATAAGCGCACAGGTAAGTCAGCAGGAATCGTCATTCGATTTCCTAGTTACAGGGATCTCCGTTCTATTATTGATGAACAATATAAGACGCTGGATTTCCCTAATTATGGCGATATGAAAGTATGGGATTGCATCACATTAGTCAGGGATTATGAATTTCACAAGGAATTCGCTGCTAAGCCCTTCTCATGGGTTCATCTTGGGCATGGTTCTCTGAGTGATGCTATCGGCTCTGACAGAGGCTTAGAATCAATTTTTGATGAGCTGGGTATCACAGATGAAGATGGGACACCTCTCAAGCTAAATAGTCACCAATTTCGTCACTGGTTAAACACGAAATTAAAGTTAGCAGGTGAAGCTGATTGGCTTATCGCCAAATGGTCAGGGCGAGCTGATATCAAGCAAAACAAAGCTTACGACGGACGAACTGAAAAGCAAAAGTCACGTCTAACTCAGCGTATTGGGCATGTTACGATTGGATCTGGTGTCATGACTGTTGCTCAAGCTAACCAGTTGTTAGAACCTTACACTGCCGAAGCGCCGCCACCGCCAATGGTTTTACATGACCTTGGGCTTCCCATCTCACTGAAAGCTCTTGGGGTTGATAGGGATGGTGTTGCTCAGTTCACGGGGTTAGGCTTCTGTGTTCATAACTATGCCGAAAGTCCATGTGTTAAAAATGGTGACTGTGAGGTCTGTAATGAACATGTTTGCCTTAAAGGTATGCCTCACTCTCTTGATGAGTTAAAAACTCTTGAAGCGCTATATGAAGAGCAATTGAGGCATGCAAAAGCCGCCGCAGAAGATCAGGTTTTCGGATCGGATAGATGGGTTACAGCTCTGGGCTTTCGATTGTCTAAGATCAAAACACTCATTTTTCTTCTTGAAGATCCAAAAAAAGCGGATGGCGCACACGTTAGAATACCTGATGAGCTATCACCATCTCCTGTGAAGCGCTCACTGAACATAAATGAACAAAACGCTATCCAAGGGTTTGATCTTATGGCTTTAGCACTATCTGATATGAGGGAGGCATAATGGCTTTTGTTCCAGATAACAAAGAAACGATATTGGCTATCATCGATGGGTGGACTGGCAAACTTAGTTATGAGCTTTTAGCTGAAAAACTACAGTTAGAACTTGGCCTAAAAAAGCAGCCATCACGTTTCACACTCACCAAGTATGATGAAATTAAACATGCTTTTGATTTGAAGAAAGAGCAGCTAAGGCAAAAAAAATCAGAAGCTATCGAAGATGCCAAGTCGTTGTTCGAAAGTACTGACAAATTAAGTGATCTTATCTCTAATCTAGGGAATGATGACGTAGCGATTGCAGAATTAATCAAGCAAGTAGAAAAACTTGAAAAAGAGAATGAAAGGCTTAGTTCAGAAAATAAAAGGCTTAATTCTCAAAACGATATGTTGCTTGAAAGATTTGCGAGATGGCAATACAACCTTCAGAAAATGGATGGCGTTGATCTCAATAAGTTAGTTTCTACACTTGATGATGGCCTGCCTGCCAAGTCCAAATAATGTGTCCTTTGCCCCTCATCTTCGTCATAGGGGAGGGGCAAACGACAGATCTTATCTATATGTACCCGAATACAAAGATATATTTGTAGTAAATTTAAGGAATCGCTATCTTCGCGTAAGCTAAGTGTTTGATAATGTTTAGCCTAATCACATTATCTTTAAAAATTAAGCACTTTCAAGTCTCCCGATTGTCCTTTATCGCCATACAGTAAAAAAGACATCAATGAACGCAATAGTCAATTAGCGAATCTGTAAGCGATTTAAGAGCTTCGGTGATATTTTACCATCGACTTCTAACAACTGATCTCGTTGAAATTGCATTATTGCATCTCTTGTCCTATTACCCATCAGTCCGTCTACTGTACCCACATCATAACCACGTATTTTTAAGGCATTTTGCACGTCGAGCACATCGTACTTATTTGAGTTGACGCTGTTCGTTCTTGTATCTAATAATTTGAAATTTTTTAGTGCATTATATTCAATTTCATTCTTCAGTGAAAATACTTCTCGTTTGGCTCTATTTAATTGATCCTCATAGTATTTATAACTACCACATCGAGCATTATACTTTTCAACAAGTTCATTATACTTATCAATGACCCTATCATTAGAGCGATTAACATTTAATTCAGTTTGATAGGTATTTAATGTTATTTCTTCTCGTAAACACCACCTTAACTCTGAAACGCTAAGAACTCTATTTGAACCAGGCTCAGGCATTGAGAATGTGAGCTTGTTATTATTATTGATTGTGTTTTTATCGGTTCGAGGAACTGTTATTCTTTCAGGTGTTATGTTCTTATTTTTGCTCTCAGAATAGGAGCTGTTATTATGATTTTCTTGAGATGATACGATTGCAACAATAATGATTATTAAAAGAGCTACCCATACCCAAGGGCTGAAGCCAGATTTTGAATTTGACTCTTCTTCAATAGTTTTTTCTGTTCTAGTTGAAGACTTTGGTTTTGCTTCTTCTTTAGAAATATTATTGTGTAACGCAGTCTCGTCTATAGGTTCTTGTGCTATTTCAGGCCCAGTCAGATCTAGTTTGGATACAAGACTAGATATACCATTAAAGCCCATAGGTTTCTTGTTATTCATATTGGTCTTCTCAATCTGACATTAGTGCATCACTTAATCTTGCACCAGGCTTTTTAAACTTCATTCTAATCATCGATTCAAGAATGTGAACATTATTTACACTTAAATAGGAAAGAGTGCAATTCATTTTTCTATCCCCAATTTTATTTATAATGAAATTGCCATTGTTACTGTATATTTCAATATCATTCCAACCTAAAAATTCTTGTTCATTTTTAGAAAATAAATTTGATTTCTCTAATTGAATACCATAATCATTAATAACGACACCTCCTATAGAAATGTTTTCATCGTTTCTTAGAGCTGCCATGAAACTAAATAGTAGATTAACTCCTGCTGTCTTCCATAAACGGTCAACAATATCCGAGAATGTGGATTGCTTGCGTATTGTTATTTCTTCCATATTTCTCTTGTTTCCAAATGAAATATGATACTCAGTACTAGAGCTTCTTGAAATTGCCCCCCACCTAATATATTGAATGTCTGCGATTTTTATAACAGTACCTTTCCATTCAATTATCTCAGGGTTAATATAGAACCTATTCTTAAAAGCAAACCCAATATCAACTTGGTATGTTATTTCTTCCGAAAATTTCTTACTTGACTCTTCTGCTAACTCTCTATCATGTAATATATCATCAATATCGGATAAATCTTTTTCAGATCTCTCCTTAAACTCAAAGTCTTCTTCAAAAATTTCTTGCAAGACATGAGTCAACCTTTGTGTTAGTTCTACATAATCATATTCATTAAACAATTTTAAGCTTAGGTTGCGCACTTTGTAAGCAAGATTGTTGCTCATTTCATGTTTTAGACCTTGGCTCATGTATAATATTTGGATAGGCTGTGCAACAAGATCCCAGTTTCTCAATACTCTAACAAGCTCTTCAACATAAACTGATATAGAACCCTGTGGTGTACTACTTTTTAAAGAGTCATCTATGATAGATAATATAGTATCTATATTCTTTTCTTCTTCTTTTAAAAAATGTTGGGCTTTAAGTTCATAGTATCCAACGATCTCTTTTATTAGATTACTACAGTGTTTTTTGCCATTATTTGTTTCTAGCAAAGTAGCTTCCGTTACCACTTCAACAATATCATTCGATGATAGAGTGTCTAGTAAACCTATTAGTGAATCCTTATAATATTTTTTTCTAACTTCCAATTCTTGTTCTATATCTTCCAAAGACTCGACCATCAGAAAGTTAGAACGTTTACGTTCTTGATTAATCAATACTTGAGTTTCATCTGCATAAATAATTTCAGAAGTCTGACTTAACTCATGGAGTAGTTCAATAGCTATTTTTTTATCAATAGATGATTGTTTTTCTATAGAAGAAGCTAGTAAGTTTGCTTTAGATAATGGGTTTAGATTTGTAGACTTTAATATAAAATTAATATCAAAAATGTTGTTAACTAGATCTTTAATAATTGTGTCAGTAACACCTAGTAACCAAGATACTTCTATCCTTAACCTTCTTCTTGGAGATGTAAGTTCATTAAAATATTTGCTTCCCAAATCATCATTATTTATAAGAGAGTAATCTTCAGCTAAATCCACTAGAGTGGATTTATTGTCTCTAATTGATGCTTTTAGCAAGTTAAAAGGGTTATCGATTATATTCATTTTAAATAAAGCCTATTTTATTTTTCTTTTTGTTATCTAATCTTGGTAATTTCTCTATCGCCATCAAAAAACACTCGGCTGTTAATAAATTGTTTCTTCGCCTTGCTGCAATGCGTCCCGCTTCCTTAACAACAAACACAACATCTGATGGCTGACGACCATAAAGTCCGTTATATATATTCTCTGTACATTGCTCTAAGTCACAGGGAAAGTTCATCACTAAGTGATCAAATAGCTCTTCGATCTCACTTCTAGTAGGTGTTTTAACTTCTATGCAAAAATCAAAACGTCCTCTTCTGGTCACCGCTGAATCAAGCATGTCTAATTGATTGGTCATGCCAATAATTAAGACATTATTGGCAATAGCTTTAGGTATAAGTCGTAGGAATTCATTTACTTCTTCAACACGATGTAATCCAATATCACCATGACTTCTACTACTTACAAAGCTCTCCATCTCATCAATAACGATAACTGCTGGAGAATTATTTATTGCACCTTCAAATATCTCAGAAATTTTTCTACTCGTTTCATGAATGTAAGGGCTGCCTACAGTACTTGATTCGATATGATAGGAAGGTAACTTTAAATAATCAATTAGTTGCTCAACTGCATAAGTTTTTCCACAACCAGGAGGGCCATGAAGTATAAAAGGAGTAGGAAAATTAATACCTAAACTAGCGTAAAAACTTGGATTTTCAATAATATCTACCACATGTTCAATGAGAAAATGTTCAAGTTGATTCCTACCTACAAGACGGAACTCCTTGAGAGGTGGCTTCTCAATCTCAACAACAGAAATAGTCTCTTTTATAACACCAGAATCAAGTAATATTTCGTGTAGAAGCCTAAGATCATTGATACCACTTAAGCTTTTTATTCTATCTGTATTGGTAGCACTTAAACCGACGCCGCCTGTTAACCACTTTCCCAAGACCAATTCATCGGATTTAGGTGCTGTAGTATCAGTTCCAACAACTAGTAGGCGAGAGAATTTCTCTATGTAGATAGCATCAGATAGGTCAAGATCAGAAGCTAAATTTCTGGTGGCTCTAAAAGCATGAGCGAATGCTTTAGCTTCAGAGAAATCCTTGGGAACGTTACTATATTTTATATGACTTAGCTCATATCTAGGTTCTGATTCATGAAGATAAAAGATCTCTCCGCCTATATAGCAGGTTGTGAATACTTTCCGAGGCAAAATACCATTGTCAAAGTTATTGTTCACTAACTCCTCAGTTATGACTAGCACTCTAGAGTCATTGCTAGTCACAAAAATTTGCCACCCAATCCCTGATTGAATTTTTTTTGTAACTTTATGACCGCTAGGTAAATGATAGCCATTCGGCAAAAAGAGATCGTTCATTATCATCCCATCACAATATTTGCATTTGCCAAAATTTCGTTGTCCGATATCATACCAATCTGGATTTGACTTAGATGTAATATGATTTCTTTCACTCCATCGATATCATCATTTTCTAACCTATTGACTCCTTCGTTTACTAAACGGTCAAACATACTTCTGTCAGAGAAAAGATGTGCTGAAGTAGCCATAGACTTGAACTTCTCGACAACAAACCAGTCCTGATTCCAAAGAATCTGGAAGTTTTTACCTCGAATCTCTTCAACGATATTCTCAAAGTCACCATTACGACTTGATAGGGCATTTCTTGCGGAACTAAACAAACGGTTTATCAGGGAGCGGTCTGACTCTGAAGCAAGTTCATATAAATAGTCAGTATAAAAGCTTTCTAGGTCATCGACCTCAATTTGACGTATCTGAGCTAGATTCGCGTCACGAGTCTTGGACAATAGTTTTTTAGCTTCGTAAATCTGTTCCATCGCTTCTTGTGTGTCTTCAGCTTGCTGAGTGTTAGCATCAAGATTTGCTGCTACTACAGCTTTATTTTTTGCATTTTGTAGCATTTCACTATCAATAACCCCTTCAAGAGCTTCAATCCTTGCAAGTAATGATTCACCCTCGCTTTTAACAAGTTCAAGTGAAGAACTATAATCCACTTGACCTTCTTGACGAGAATAGAAGTTTTTCCCCGAATCAAATACACTTCCAATGCTCGGCACTGATACTTCCAATTTTATAGCGCCAGAGTCCAATATTTCATATTCACATTCAATATCCGCACCCGCTGGAATAACTCCTTGCTCAAAGTCTGTTCCCGAAATCTTTAAGACACCAATCGGTCGGTTGTCGCTAATTGGTTCTTTGATGTCTCCTTCCCAAAGTTTAATGTTAATACTTGATATTGCTCCTGCCCTTAGAGATTCTGCTGCTTTAAAATTAGCTCTACCCTTGACAGGTAAAGTGTCACCAGCTTTAACCAAGGGAACCAAGCCAGAACTACCACCGAGCTGATTAAGCGCCTCAATAGAAATCGTATGTGATGCAGGGATTGCTTCAACACTCGCGGCCGTTTTAGTTATTGTAATAACATCTTGTCCTATATCGACAGATTGACCTTGATTGTTAAAGACAAAAACTTTGAATGAATTCTCACCCATCTGATTTAATGGTAGATTTAGTGCTGCACCATGTTTTAGCTTGAGTAAACCAGATGTCCAACCTGTATTAATACAATCAACTTGAAACTCTAATTCATCTTGAGTGTGAGCATCTGAAAGTTGTACAAGCACTCGAGCTATATTCTTCGGTGTTCTCGCATGAAAATTAAATGAAAGATTGACGTTACCTTCTAGGGACAACTTGCCACGCGAGCTTTTTCTTGACCTATCTTGTGAATCCCAATCTATGGACTCTGCAAATATGCTCGCACCCTCAGCAACTGCTGTCATTGGGTTAATGCTATTGTCTCCCTCTATCCCCAACTCGAAACAAACCTTATCCCTGAGTGGTTTATAGTTAGTTGGACCACCGACAAACGCTACTTTATTGATATAGTCTGGTGTTAGGTGAGCTTGACTCAATGCTTCTCTTGCTGCGTCGATTGATGCATTAACTCGTTTATCAATAAGCTTGTTAAACATCTCCCTTGTAAGCTCAATATCAATATATATTTCTTCTCCTGACAAATCTTGAGTTCGAGCTTCTGTCTCTGTAAGGGAGATTATTGACTCCTCTCTTGAAGATAGCTCGATTTTTGCTCTCTCTACTGCATGATTTGCCATACGGATAAGCGTTTTATAATTAGGGTTAGTAACGAAATCATCAGGTAATTCAAAATTCTCTCGCAACCAAGGTCGAACAATATTGTCTAAAATTTCTCTATCGAAATCTCTTCCTCCACACATCGCGATCCCACCATGAGATAAGAGATTAACTTTTCCTGCATGACTTTCCGCAATTGCGATATCTAGTGTACCGCCACCTAAGTCGTAGATAAGAAAAACACCATCGGATGCATTGTTTTTCATAACACTCATCACTGCGGCAACAGGTTCTTGCATTAATGCAACGTTATTAAAGCCTGCAAGGGAAGCTGCTTCCATCGTTGCATCTTTTTGCATCTGATTAAATGCGGCTGGAACAGTAATTACTACACCAGTATCTTTGTTTTCTCTGATTTCTTCAGTCAAATAACCGAATAGTGTTTTTAGTACTTCTGATGAGCACTCAACGGGAGTTTTTGACTCACCAACAGCTTTAAACTGGAGTGTACTACTAGTTCCCATTAGTCGCTTGAACAGCACGGCTGCGTTGTCTGGACTTCGAGCCGCCTGCTCATAAGCCGATTGTCCGACTAGTTTTCTACCTCGCCTATCAATATATATTGCCGAGGGTGTAACGTCTGTTTGAATTGGGCTTTTCCAGACTCTTGTATTTACTCCATCAAAAGAAGATATCGCGCTGTTTGTCGTTCCTAAATCAATTCCTATAAAATGTTTCACTTTACACTTTCCTCAAAACAACTGTGCCTGGTTTTACGATCCCTTGTTCATTCATAATCAAAGGCTCGATCATTTGCTCAACGATTAGTTCGTCTTCTTCATCAAAGTCCTCGATATTTATTGCAGTTACAGCCATGCCAATGTCATAGGCTTGCCCTTCAAGATTCACTAATCGCAAATCTGCTTGATTCAAACTCTCGTTGAGTTTCTTTTGAAACCACTTGTATTGGTTTGCATACCGACCTTGTTCGTGCGGCTCCACCTTTTCAAGCATACGCTCAAAGACCTTACTGAAGCGCCATGATTCTATGGCTATGGAAGTTAATGATTCTTTTAATTCTGACATTTATTTATCACCTGTAAGTGCTGTCTGACGTGATTTAAGTGTATAAATAGGGTTAAAGCTTACTAGTTAGCATCAAGGCAAACTGACGCTCGTTCTCATCCTCGCTGATATTGAAGAACTAAAGATCACTCAATAGACTTTAGTTATACACGTAAGGACAGGGTAGTTGATGACTCTATAGTCAGTCATTACTTTAACAAAACCACACATTACGCATAGCCTAGTTAAGACAAATCAGATTGTCCCGATTGCTGACAGTGCAGTAAATACTACCGAAAAATCTTGTAAGTGACATTGATGGTATTCACACAGAACTGAATGAAAATTCACTGTAATTTAGGGTAGAAGCTCCTTAGCATCACAGCTCAAAGTCTCCGCAATCTCATACAACTTCTCAATCGTGATATTGACTTCACCGCGCTCAATGCGTCCCACATAACTTCTATCTATCTCTGCGAGCAACGCGAGCTTATCTTGAGTTAACCCTTTGGATTTCCTCATCTTTGCAATGCGTTTGCCCACAAGTGCTGCAAGCTTCTTGTTCATGTTTTTTATTTATGAAATTAATTTGTTGAACAATTGCACAGTTGCGGCATATAACTCCACGGATTATAATCCTCAAAATCATCAATAAAGGCCGTTTTTGAACACATGAAGGTAAAGATCAGAAAAGAGTTATTTCTCGCCATTTATTACAATGAACATTTCTCTGCTAATGACTTAACGTCGTTTCCAATAGACTGTGATGAGAAAGAATACTTATCAGATGAATACGTCGAAAAAAAATTGAAGGAAATGTCGCTTATCGGCGCAGTCCTTTCGTGTGGTTTCGATAAGCATGGTGATGAAGAATTTTCCAAAGGTTTTATGTTTAACCATATCGACTGGGAGGTCGTGGATTACGATAACTACAGTGAGGACTCCAACTGCCTTTCTCTTAAAAAAGAAAGCCTTTTGACGATTTTGCAAGATAAACAGTCAGAGCTGTCAGAGTCCTATTCTCTTCATAAAAGGACATGGAAGCATTTCAATCGGTTGTGTACTCAACACTCAGAACTTCGGGTGTGTTTAGACGAATATATATCCGAGTATGACAATCGTAGATTGGATCTCAAAGCCGAAATGCAGGCAGTAGAAAACGCAATTACCTTCTACAAAAACACAGCCCAACTAGAAGAAAGTGGGAGCTAATTTGCATAATCCTATAGTTTACGCACATGCCACAAATAACAACATGCTCGTGGGGCAGTTTGTCCAACAGTCGAAGAACAACTTGTCATTTTCATATTCTGAACAATGGTTAGCATATCATTTATCCTTTCCGATCTCGTTGAGCCTACCGTTAAGAATGGGAGAAAACTCATCATTTAATGTATTGAATTTCATGAATAATCTTCTACCTGATTTAATGGAAGAACGATTAAGCCTTGCTCACTCGGTCGGTGTGCAATCCAACGATGTATTCACCTTACTCTCAAAATTTGGTCACGATTGCACGGGCGGAATTTCATTTACCGAGAGTAGGGAGCCGCCAAAGATAGGGTGGAAATATCGAGAGATCTCGGCAAGTGAATTAAATGAACTCGTTACTCAGCGTAAGTCATTTCTTCCATGTTTTGGTGACTACAGGCCATGTGTATCTGGTACACAAAGAAAAACCACGCTGATGAAAACAAATGGAAGGTGGTATGTTCCACAGGGAACCGCGTTCAGTAGTCACATAGTTAAGTATCCGATGGATGTGATTACCCAAAGTAACTCCGTGCTAGATATGAGTAGCAGCATTGAGAATGAATTCATCTGTACTCAAATAGCGAAGGAACTTGGTTTTAAAGTCCCCGACATTGAGATAATAACCGCAGAATCAGGAGCTAAAGCCCTTGCAGTAAAACGGTTCGACCGATGTTTTGGTGATGGAGTTGTGACTCGTAGACACCAAGAAGATTTCTGCCAGATTTTGGGTGTACCTGAACATCTAAAATATCAATCGGAGAACAACCTCGGTGTCTCCAAAATTGTTGATGTTTTAAGTCTTTCTGCGCAAAGTAAGACGAACAATCATGACTTTTTTAAGTTTATGATTTTACAATGCCTTCTTGGTGCCACTGACGGGCATCTCAAGAATTTTTCCGTGCATATTGCTCCTGGCGGACACTATCAACTTGCACCGTTCTACGATTTGCTATCAGCTTACCCCGCTGTCAGTGCTACAGGGTTAAATAAGCGCAAGCTAAAGCTAGCTATGGGACTGAAAGCATCACGAGGATACAAATATCATATCAACAAAATTTGCTTACGCCATATAGAGCAGACAGCTGCTCAGTTCGGTATCAGCAATGCGAACTGCCATGAAATCGTCTTTACCTTTCTCGCTCAATTTAGTTGCGCACTTAGCTCTATAGACAAAAGATTCCCTGGACAGGAGTTCGCGTTGGTAAAGGATGCAATATTTCAACATGCCACTGAAATCGTTGAAAAGTTAAACAGAACAATTAAGTAAACATCTGGGGTAACAATTGTTGCCCATTTTGTAAACATACTCGTTAGCAGTGAGGGAAAAATGACTGAACCCAAGACCAATGGAAGTAACACGACTCTTGATTTGAGGCAGTCTTTCGCTCTGTTAAGTGTCGATAAGAATGGAATCGTAACGATGAAATTTGGTGATGAAGTAACAGTTTTTATGAACGACAAATGCCCAGCAATCACGACCGATTTATTAAAAGTGATTGCGTCAATAAAAAATGGGAGTAGCCAGCAATGAAGCGCGAAAAAGAAAAGATCAGTGGTCTAACAGAAACTTCGTGTAAGAACCACTTCTGTTGATTGCTTCTTCCCAAGAAATGAAAAAAGAATTAGATGTGATCGTCGGCGATTATTTAGTCGATTTAGATGGCGACTATTAGGAGTGTGGATGGTATGAAAGCAAAAATCGGTATTCTATCAGAAGAGCTTGCTCGTAAGCGTATGGTTCGTATTGCAGAAGGAAAAGTGACGTCTGAAGAACCTTACCCTCAATTTTTGTTTGAGTCACTGGCTGCGCTTTCACAACTGTTGTCTAACGAAAATGTTGAACTGTTGAATTTGATTGCTCGCGAGAAGCCAAACAGTCTTGATGAACTTGCTGAAATGAGTGGGCGCTGTATCAAGGATGTTACTGATGCTTTCGAAGCTCTTTCATCTAAGGGCTTTGCTTATCTAGATGTGAGGGGAATGGAATCTCGACCAATAGCGTTGTTTACGAAGTTCGAGATCGTCATGGGCAACAATTTTACCCTTTGAAAAGTGTTTCAAGTACCGTGTAGTTCTTTCCGTTTTTTGATGTAAATAAAACGAAGGTTTGTGTTACATCTCCTTTCTCATCATATTTTAATGAATATCCTTCCATTTTCTGTAACAAAACTCGTAAACTAAACTATGTAACATAAACGTATGGGAGTGTTTCATGATAATTGGATATGCGAGAGTAAGCACTACAGATCAAAACTGTGATTATCAGATTGATGAACTAACCAAATCTGGCTGTGAAAAAATCTTTATAGAAAAGGCTTCAGCTAAGACCAAAGATCGCCCTGAACTTACTAGATTACTAGACTCCCTTCGCCAGGATGACATAGTTGTAGTTTATAAACTCGATAGGCTTGGACGCAGTCTTAAAGATCTTATTACTTTGCTTGAGATGTTTAAGAGCAACGGAGTTCAGTTTAAATCATTGTCCGAAAACATTGATACAACAACATCTACAGGGAAGCTAGTGTTTAACGTGATTGGAGCTATAGCTGAGTTTGAGCGAGATATTATCGTGGAAAGAACCAAGGCTGGACTTAAAGCTGCAAGAGCGCGAGGCAGAAAAGGTGGCAGGAAGCAAAAACTCACAGATAAGCAAATTAAGCTCGCGAAATCGATGCTACAAGATCCCTCAGTACAAAAATCTGATGTGGCTAAGCACTTCAATATTTCTAGGCCAACGCTCAACAGATATCTAGATGCGGCACCAGATTTGGAACAAGAGAGTCTGTTTAAATAGCGTCTTTAATTTGAAATATCGGGATTTGGGAATTGGTGCAAATAGAATCTAGGAGAAGACCAGTTGAGCAAAGAGAAAGGACAAAGAAATAGAAATCTCTTCATTGCGTGGGTTGATGAAATGAAGGCCAAGAACCCTCCGAATTGGCTGGATTACTGGCATGGTGATACTTTAAGTCCCAAAAAGATAGCAGATGAGCTTGGTTTTGATTCGTCTGCATTCAAAGCATCTAGAAACAAAAAACTCTTCGAACTATTCGATGAGCTTAAGAAAGAGCTTGCAACAGAGGGGGTGTATCAAAAACGGAAAGAGAATCTGCCACTGGAAGAACAGAGCGCTGAAGTCAGGGGAGTGTTCCAGGACAATATGGACGAGGGTATAACAGATAGCATCAAGGTTCGTGACTTAAAGCGGTTCAATGCTCGGTTACAAGCTGAGAATGCAAAACTTACCGCCGAAGTCGCTAGGCTATCTGAATTTAAAGAAGTTCTCATTGAAATGGGGCTTTGGAAATGAGTAACGGTACTTTCTTGGTTCGGATTACCCAGATATATCAATATCATCCTGATAATGTTCAGTTAGGTGCTGTGTTTGTTAACCAAAACGCTGGAGCACACCGAATCGTATTGCTAACTACTCAAAACCAGCTAAATATGAAGCCGCAAGTAGGGCAGCAATGGGAGATATTAAAAGAGAATAACTATAGTGTGCGACAACAGCCAGTTAGTGTGGGTGGTTATGTGGACGTGTGGCGTTTCATGCAACCCAAACTTAAGTGTGTGATGCCTGACAATGGTATTGGTTTCGTTAACTTTTTAAGCTCTGAGAAAGAGTTTGTCGGTATTGGCAGGGTGAAAGCACAATTACTCTGGGCTGAATTCCGTAGTGACATTTTCACCATGCTCGAATGCGAAAAAGATGAACCATATAAACATGATAAATCAATAAGTAACTTTCAAGCGATCAAGGATGTTTTGAGGAGTGATGGGACGGTAAATGCGCTTTATCAAGGTTTTAGAAAATATGCCAATCTCAAGTATGCGAGCCAGTTAGTCGAGTGGGAGGTAGAAGAACCTATTCAACGTCAACTTTTTAGATTGTCAGGTAAGGATGCAATTGGATTTTTGAAAACGAATCCGTACCGCTTGTTCTCTTTGGGTATGAGATTTAGCAAGGTTGACGAGATCGCACAAAAGCACTTCAAAGTTGAACCAAGTGATGAAATAAGGCTTGCAGCTATAATTGAACAATCTTTGCGTTTATGGAGTGACAAAGGGCATACGGTTGCACTTTGGCGTGATATAGAACATACGATTCGCACCTACTTAAATAACGACAAGTTACTTATTGAAAGGGCTAAACAGTTAACTGGCGACATCATCGGTTTTGTAAAACACGATGACAAATACTACGCCTCAGGCAACTATATTTTTGAAAAAACAATAGCCAAACGATTCAGCAAACTCAGCAAGATGGGAAGCCTTTGGCGAAGTGAACTAGAGGTTGCGTTCACTACTTCTATCCCTGAAGGTTGGAAACTTGAGGAAGCTCAAGCAAGAGCTGTAAGGACAGCATTAGTCAGCCATATTTTTGCTCTCACTGGAGGTGCTGGCACAGGTAAAACGACAACCACGAAGCTTATCGTTGATGCCTATCAAAAATTAGGTTTTAGTATTTATCCAGTAGCGCTTTCAGGAAAAGCAGCTAGACGCCTTCAGCAGTCTATTGGCATTAATTGTATGACGATAGCGCGATTATTACGTAAAGACAGTATTCCAGATAACAGTGTTTTACTGATTGACGAAGCGTCGATGCTAGACGCTTACACTATGTGGCGTTTGGTTACTTTGTTCTCCGACAAGTCAAGGATCGTACTCGTGGGAGATCCTAATCAGTTACCTCCGATCAATGCAGGGTTAATTTTGCATGATGTTATTAAGAGTGGGGTAATCAATCATGTCGAACTAGATGTGGTTAAGCGACAAGGCGCTATTAGTTCTATTCCTGCGTATTCGAATGACATACGCAATGGCAATAAGCCATCTTCTTTAACGACGTCTGATATTACGTTCCATGAATCAAGTGATGACCTGCTTCAGGACGCTGTGTCGGTGTATTTGAAATACGACAGGGCGATGATTGTAGCATCGACGAATGCCACCGTAAGAAATGCTAACCTCAAGTTACAAGCAGAGGTGAACCCTAATGGTCGGTTACTTGATCTAACAAATATGCCGATCACTAAAGGAAACTATGAGTTCAGAGAAGGCGACCCAATAGTTATAACCCTGACAAACTATAAATACGATGTTCAAAATGGCACTTTGGGCGTGATAACAAACGCTGAAGCAACCGAAGAGTATGCTTGTGTCATTGAGCTAGAGGATATTGGCGAGGATGGAAGCAAAAGATCTTTAAAGGTCGATTGGCAGCTATTCGAATACATAGAGCTGGCTTACGCACTAACGCTACATAAGTTGCAAGGCTCGCAAGCTGAGAATGTAATCGTGCTGCTGGAGCGAAGCTTGTTGCTTGATCGAAGTTGGATTTATACAGCCATAACACGAGCCGAAAGTAAGGTACATATCATTGGTAAGGAGTATGACTTTCAGTATGGGATAAACAAGCGCAGTGCTTTGGATACACGCAAAACAGCTTTGTCAGAAATGTTGAAAAATGCTTAAATAGAGCTGAATTAAGTAAAAAATGCGGATGTTTTTACACGTTTAGCTCGTGAAAGGTTGATTTTTCAAATGGGGTCAGTATCCCTATATTTTTGATTAATATGGAAATTTTAATTGTACTGACCCTGTTTTGAGTTTGTTTGTCTTAGTTAACCCTTCTAAATCCCCGCTATGTTTGAATCGAAAAGGCCGCGAATATCGCGGCTTTTTTATTGCCTGAATTCAGCATGTGAGCCCGATCTTTTTAATCACTTCGCACTAACGATAAAGCTTATCAATGAAAGCAATTCTCTATATGCTTCAAACTCTCACAATCAGACTAATCCGATTGTTTGCCGAGCACTTATCAAGTATAAATATTTCAATAAGGTATATGATGAATAGAAAAGGAATTTGGTATTCATGAGGTATACCCCAACTCTTAAGCTAAGCACGCGGCTGGTGGCTTTTGTCACCATGATCGTTATATGCGCAATGTTTATCTTGTTTGTCGGCGGCACCCTCTCTTTCAAACGACTTGGGCAAGAATATCTTACCCACTACTTGGAAGGGATTGTCGAGGTTGTTGATAAAGAGATGGAAGATCCTGATGCAGCTTATTCTATGCAGCGTTGGATGCCCAAAATGTTGCAAGCAAGCAACATCGTTGAAATGACACTCTCGACAAACAACGCCGTCGTTTATCGGTTCAAAGACACTTCGCATCAAATAGAAGCGTCGGCCTTGTTTGAAACTGAGTACCAGCTGACTCACAATCAAGACTATGTCATCCGCTTTAAAGCCATCCCTCCTTACTTAGGTTACAGCTACTCCATGCAGGCGTTGTGGTCGATCACTCTCGCCGTTATTTTGATCATCTTTTGTTTGATGCGCGGTGTTGCGTGGCTAAAAGAGCAGCTTGCTGGTTCAGAAATGCTGGAAGAGCGAGGAAGAATGATCTTGGCGGGGCGAGTTGAGCAATACGCCAAGGGAGATAAAAAAGAGTGGCCTTACACCGCGAGTGAAGCACTCGACGTGTTGATTGAAGAATTACAGGATGCGCGCCAGGAGCGCAGCCGCTTTGATACCTTTATCCGCACTCAAACTTTTCTCGATAAGCTCACTGGAACAGCCAATCGAGTGCTCTTTGATAGCAAGCTGGAATCGGCTCTTTTAGAGAGTGGCGCACGTGGCGCGGTCTTGCTGATTCGTATTCAAGATTGGAAGCTCGTGGAAGAAGAGCAAGATAAGCAAATCACCGACGAGTTTATTGTTGAAGTCGGCAGCTTGTTATCCAATTTAGTGCAGCGTTACCCAGACGTGGTGTTCTCTCGTTATTACGATGCCGATTTTGCACTGTTCTTACCTCATCAAAGCGCCAAAGATGTTGCCAACTTGGCCTCACAATGTATTCGTCAACTAGAGAAACTTACGCCGCCAGATCCGCTCGACCCCGACAACTGGTGCCATATTGGTATCACTATGTACAAAGAGGGAGAGCGACACAGCCAAATTATTGATGAGGCGGAAACGGCACTCAGAAGTGCGCAGCTACAAAACAACAATAACTGGAGCCGTTTTAAGAAATGGAACCACGATGAAGAAGCGCGCGGAAGTGTGAGATGGCGTACGTTATTTGATACGGCACTTACATCAGAAAATGTGATACTCTACGCACAATCGGTTCACTCAATAAGTGATGCGACGCATAAAAAAGCCTTACACGAAGAGTTAACATGTCGAATTCGGGATCCTGAAAATGGCATTGTTAAAGCGTCCCGGTTTATCTCTGCTATCAGACAAGTGGGCTATGAAGCTCAAATGGATAGAGCTGTACTTCATAAATTCTTAAAAGACTTTAAAGAGAATTTTGACAGCTCTAAAAATTATGCTCTAAATCTAAATGTGACGCCTTTTTCGAGTCGCGAATACTTCAAGTGGTTTCGTGATGAACTCTTACAGTTGTCACGCGAGCAGAGAAAGTGTCTCAATTTTGAGTTTGTGGAAGCACAATTTGTAAGACACTTAGACTTTATGCGACCAGTCGCTAAAATGCTGGCCGGTTTGGGATGCCATCTCATGGTGGGGCAAGCGGGACGAACCATCGTCAGCACTCACTACCTAAAAGAAGTGGACATTCGTTATCTCAAGCTTCATCGCAGCTTGGTAGCAAAAATCGATCAGCGACATGAGAACCAGCTTTTTGTCCGCAGTATGCTAGGTGCAGCGGCGAACAGCAAAACCAAAATCATAGCAGTGGGAATTGAGAATCAACAAGAGCTAAACACGCTTCTTGAATTAGGTGTGTACGGCGGACAAGGACGCTATTTTTCTGCAGAGCAGCAATATCTTCCTCGCCCACAAACAGCGCAACATTCTCAATCAGAATCCCAAGTTAAATTGGGAAGACGAAATCGCTGGCGGAAAAAATAAAGATAATAATCATGGAATTTAAAGCAGTATTCGACAAGCTGATGCGATCATCTGGTGGTGGTCGCTCTTGTTTTTTGGTTATTCAGCCAGACGCAGTTTATTTATCATCACCAGCTAAAAGTGGCCGTCCGTCTCAGTTTGAAATTTCTGAATCAAATTGGGAACGCGCTGTTGAGCAAGCGTTAAGCGTTGCCGCGAGCGCTTATGATTCTCTGACCGTAGTGCTGTCACACAACTACTATCAGATGTATCAAATCGACAAGCCAGCCATGCCACGCCAAGAGTGGTCGGCGGCGCTGCCGTTTTTACTCAAAGAGCTTATTTCTGAGCGTGCCATCGACATCATCGCTGATGCGGTAGAGCTACCAAACTCAAGTAAAGTGCAAGCTTATGTTTTATCAAGAAAGATGCTTGATAAAATTGTGCTACTGGCTAGTCGTGCTCAATTGCCGTTAGAAGCGATCATTCCGGAAGATGATGTTTGGGGTGATACCGCTGGTGAGCTTGGTAACTTTTTGTTGCTGCAACGCAGCGCTCGTGGGCATTTCCGCATCAGTGCTTTTGTTGAGCACACCATTGCATTCCATCGTTCGATTCGTAGCGTGACACCTCCTCTTACTGGCGTACCGTCAAGCGAGCTACAGATGGACAGTTTGTCTCTGGAGCTGCAACGTTCGATAGATTACCTCTCTGCTCAGCTTCGTCAGGTTCAGTTACACCAATTGAAAGTGTGCTGTGATGAAGAAGATGAGAACGAATTGGTTCAGTCGCTTAACTACCGCTTAAGCACCAAAGTATCGTCACTACTGCCTGAAGAACATGAACTCTCTGGTCATGTGCTTGCGGATGCGGCGGCGGCGTCTACAAATCGACGCGTCAATCTATATCCTGATCATTTAAAGCCGAAAAAAGATCTCCTTACGCTAAAAAATGTGGCGATTTCTTGGGGTGCGGCTGCGGCTGTGATTCTGTTGTCTTACGGCTACGTGTCTTGGCAAAGTGAAGGTTTGGAAGATGAAATTTCGATTGTGAAAGGCAAGGGCGATATTCTTAAATCTGACTTAGATTACTACCAAGTGAAGCTGCGTAAGCACCAGCCTGATCCAAATAAGTTAGCGGCCAAAGCGCGTCTAGAGCGTGAAGTCAAAGCTAAGCGAGATTCCTTGAAAGCGGTGGGCAAGTACGATGATTCGCAACGCACGGGTTACTCAGGTGTGATGCAGTCATTAGCAAAATTGGGCAACCAAGAAATCTCTTTATCCGAAATTCGCATCAACAACAACACCTTGGATTTAAAAGGCTTAGCGAAAGCTCCGAGTTCAGTGCCGAGTTGGGTAAGCCAGTTCAAGAATGAGATCAGTCTTGTTGGGCGAACATTTGACGACGTGAAAATCGGTCGCAATGAGAAAGACATAGTGACGTTTGAGTTGAAAACGCGCGAGGATAAAGAGAAATGAACGAATTCTGGAGCTCATTAGAAGAGCGCTTTGGAGACATGAGCGCGCGCGAGAAAATGCTGGTGGCGCTGTGTGGCTTCGTGACCGTTGTTATGTTGCTGTTTACGTTGGTGCTAGAACCTAAGCTCAATCAGATCTCAAACAATGAAAGACAGCTGAGTAACTTAAAGCAGTTAAACCAAAAAACAGAAATTGATATTTTACGTGTTAAGGCTCAATTGAAGAAAGATCCAAACGCAGATATTGATTTGGAAATTTCCAACCTGTTGACGGAAAGTCAGCATCTTTCTATGCAGTTGTCGCAAATTATTGAACACTTGGTAACGCCTTCACAAATGGCGGGCGTATTAGAGAGCGTATTAGAGCAGCAAAGTGGCATTCACTTGGTGTCATTGCAGACTCTGCCATCTGAGCCGATCACAGAAGATAAAGAAGCATCACAATACTCAGGCTATTACGTACACCCAGTACGCATGGAGCTAACTGGTGACTACTTTTCTATCGCCAACTACTTAAACAAGTTAGAGAGCTTACCTGCCAGCTATTTTTGGCGTAGCTTCAGTTACAAAGTAGAAGAATATCCAAAAGCGAAGTTAGTGCTTGAAGTGTACACATTAGGTTCTCGAGAGGAGTTTATCGGTGGTTAAAAAACTCATTATCTCAATCGCGGCTATCGCCTTGTCTGGTTCAGTCTTGGCAAATCAGGATCCAACTGCACCACTTGGTTGGCAAAAACCAGCAGAGGTGTCTGCCAAGCCCAAAGCGAAACAATACCGCTTGCCGACACTGAACAGCATTGTCTGTAAGCCAAATACCGAATGTGTCGCAATCATGAATAACCGGCTTGTCGAACAGGGTGAACTGTTTAACGGTTATCGAGTAGCAAGCATCAATAGTGAATTTGTAACTTTAAAGCGTGGTAGCCGTCAGTGGAACCTTGAGCTTTTTGGTTTAAACGTAAAAAAATAATAACCAGAGCCTGATCAGATATGCGCAAATTAGTTGTAGGAATAACGATTGCTTCTTTAATGGGATGTTCGATGGGTCACCGCGATCCGGTTGAAGTGAAGCAAGCTCTCAATGAATCTATCAATCAAGCGAATAGCCGCGCGTTGGAGGAAATTCCTTCTTCGGTAGAAGCGGATCTTATGCCTAACTTAGACTCCAATGTTTCTTCTGATAACGGAACGTCAAAGCGTTTTCGTATCCAAGCCAATGCAGTAGAGGCGAGAAGTTTCTTTGCTTCGTTGGTAAAAGGGACAGAATACAGCGTTGCGATTCATCCAGCGGTTCAAGGCAATATCACGGTCAACCTTTCTGACGTGACATTAGATGAAGTGCTTAGCGTTGTACAAAATATGTACGGTTACGATGTCATGAAATCGGGCAAAGTAATCCAAGTTTATCCGGCAGGTATGCGTACGGTGACGATTCCAGTCGACTACCTACAGTTTAAACGCTCAGGTCGCTCACTGACGAGCATTGTCACGGGCTCCGTTACTTCGGCTGGTACGTCCAATTCTGGTGGTAGCTCTGACAGCTCAGACTCTTCAGATTCCAACAACAGCAATAACGGCAATGATAGCTCGACGACGTCAACAGGCGGAACGCGCATTGAAACCATCACCGAAAGTGATTTTTGGCCAATGTTGCAACAAGCGGTGGCGAACTTAATTGGTTCGGGTAAAGGCCAAAGTGTGGTAGTTACGCCACAAGCTGGCGTGATCACCGTGCGAGCTTTCCCTGATGATATTCGTGAAGTGCGCGAGTTTTTGGGTGTGTCTCAAGAACGAATGCAACGCCAAGTGATTCTTGAAGCGAAAATCTTAGAAGTCACGCTTAGCGATGGTTACCAGCAAGGTATTAACTGGTCGAACTTATCGGCGTCAATTGGTAACTCAGGCAGTATCATTGTTAATCGCCCCGCTTCTGCTTTGCCTCCATTAGATGCGATTGGTACGCTTCTTGGCGGTCAAACCAACGTTACGATATCTGATGGTAACTTCGAAGCTGTATTAAACTTTATGTCGACGCAAGGCGACCTCAATGTACTCTCAAGCCCACGTATTACGGCGGCGAACAACCAAAAATCCGTGATCAAAGTTGGTACCGATCAGTACTTCGTAACTGAGCTTTCCAGTAATGCGGGTAATGGTGAAAACTCTAATGCGGTTCCTGAAGTAGAACTGACGCCATTCTTCTCGGGCATTTCACTTGATGTGACGCCACAAATCGACAACAAGGGCAACGTGTTCTTGCATGTGCATCCAGCGGTCATTGAAGTCACAGAAGAAGTGAAGCAGTTAAATCTTGGTGGTGATTTTCAAAACATTCAATTGCCTTTGGCAAAAAGCTCGATTCGAGAATCAGATTCGGTCATTCGTGCGAAAGATGGCGATGTTGTGGTTATCGGTGGCTTGATGAAGCAACAAAATGTCGAGCAAGTGTCAAAAGTCCCATTCCTTGGCGACGTGCCTGCTCTGGGGCACTTGTTCCGCAACACTTCGAATGTGACGCAAAAAACCGAGCTAGTTATTCTGCTTAAACCGACCGTTGTTGGCGTGAACTCTTGGCAAAAAGAGCTAGAGCGCTCGCGTGATTTGCTGCAAGAGTGGTTCCCTGATGCGCAATAAGCGCAGAAGAAACGTTAGCTTTTCAAAGAGTTTGTGATTCGTTATGTACTTGTCGCATTTTGGATTTCGAGTTCAACCTTTCTCACTGACCCCAAATACGGAAATGTTTTTGGGGTTAGTGCCTCACTATGAGGCGATTCAAACCATCTTAGCTGCCGTGCAGATGGGTGAAGGGGTGATTAAGGTGACAGGTGAAGTTGGTACGGGCAAAACCATGGTTTGTCGCAAGCTGATTGAACAGATCGAATCGCAAGTGGAATTGGTCTATCTACCCAATCCTGTGCTCAACGGAGAGCAATTACAGTTTGCCGTGGCAAGAGAGCTAGGTATTGATAATGACGATCCATTGCGCATTGTTTCTTTAATTCAAGAACACTTGATTCGTGTGCATTCAACCGGGAAGAAAACCGTTCTGATCGTCGATGAAGCTCAAGCTCTTTCTCCTGAGGCTTTAGAAACACTGCGCTTGTTCGGCAATTTAGAAACCGAGCAAGACAAATTAATTCAGTTGGTACTTTTCGGTCAGCCTGAATTGGATGAACGCTTGTCCATGCACGAATTACGACAGTTTCGTCAACGCATTACGTTCAGTTGTGGGCTGCGTCCGTTGTCTGTCGATGAAGGAGTTGCGTACATCAATAACCGCTTAGACAAAGCGGGTAATGGGTCGCACATTTTCTCCATTGAACAGAAAAAAGCGATTTGGCGTTCAGCCATGGGCATACCAAGGTTGATCAACCAAATTAGTCATAAAGCTCTGTTAGCTGCGTTTAACGACCGTTGTACCTTACTGAAAAATCACCACGTTTATGCGGCCATGCACGATACGTTTGATGCCCGTAAACCTAAGTTTAAAACACCCGTATTTTGGGGATGGAGTCAACCTTGAGTGCCATCAATAAAGCATTATCTGAACTTGCTGAAAAAACATCACCGAGTGAACTTACTCGTGCTGAGATTCCGAATGTCTCACGCAGTAAGCCTTGGCTGTGGTTGGTTGCTGGTTTTTCATTAAGTCTTGCCGTAGGTGGCTGGGCAGTGTCCCAAGGCCCTGCACCTTCTGATGAGATCACATCGTTCCAACCAAGCGCAACGCAACCTTTAGACACCACTAATGCTGACCGTCTGGCATCTTCTCCTACCAATAAGATGACGCCAGAAACCAGCAACGTGGTTTATTCTAAACCTGTAGAAAAACCGCAAGCTGTTGCAGCATTACCAACGCCTCAACCTAGTGAGGGCGTATTTGGTTCACGTGCGGATGCGGATATGAGTTCAGACGCTCCGATGCTGATCGCGCAAGTAGCGAATGCACCGAGCAATACGACCACCAATTTGGTTGAAGAGAGTTCAATGCGCATTGAGCAAGTTGAACTTTCACACCGTCAGTTATCGTTGAAAGCGATCAGTCGAGCAGAAAAAGCCATTGATGCGAACGATATGGAAACGGCGCTTTCTGCTTATACCGAAGCATTGCGTTATGAACCAAGTAATATCGAAACGCGTCAAAAGCTGGCGGCGCTTTATTTCGGTAAAGGGGATACAAGAAAGTCTTACGAAATCCTGCAAGAAGGCATCAACCTTGATAAGGATAACCAACCGCTAAGACTCGCGTTGTCGAAGCTATTGGTTAAAGCCAATCAGCCTTCTGCGGCACTGAGCCCACTGGTTCACTTGCCTCCAATGCCGAGTCGAGATTACTTGGCAATGCGCGCAGCCCTTGCGCAGAAACAAAAGCAAAACGACATCGCATTAGAAAGCTACCAGCTACTGACTCAACGCGAGCCAGACAATGCCCGCTGGTGGCTTGGTTTGGCGATTCAGCAAGAGCGAGCGCTCACTTTTACTGCTGCGATTAACTCTTACAACGAAGCGTTAGGTAAAGTAGGGATCTCGAATCAGTCGCAAGCTTTCATTCGCGATCGATTAACCATCTTAAAGCAACTGGAGAGCGCACAATGAAAATTCAGTTGAGAAAACGCTTAGGTGACCTACTCGTTGAAGAAGGCATCGTATCGGAAGATCAAATCCAGCAAGCTCTATCCGCTCAGCGCAGTACCGGACAAAAATTAGGTGATGCCTTGATTGATCTCGGGTTTATTACCGAAAAGCAAATGCTGGAGTTCTTGTCTCAGCAACTAGGATTACCGTTGATCGATCTTGGACGTGCTCCAGTGGATGCGGATGCGGTGCAAATACTACCAGAAGTGCATGCTCGTCGTTTACGTGCAATGGTGGTGGCTCGTAATGGTGACACTCTACGTGTTGCGATGAGTGATCCGGCGGATCTGTTTACCCAAGAGTCTTTAATGAACTTGCTAGGTGAGTACAACCTTGAGTTCATCATAGCCTCTGAGCGTCAGTTGATCAGCAGTTTCGACCGTTACTACTGCCGTACCAAAGAGATCGCGTCCTTTGCTGAGCAGTTACAAGCAGAGCACCAAGACGTACAAAGCTTTGACTATGGCATCGATGAAGCTGACAGTGAAGAAGTCACCGTTGTAAAACTGGTTAATTCGATGTTTGAAGACGCGGTGCAAGTTGGTGCATCGGATATCCATATCGAACCAGACGATAAAGTCCTGCGTTTACGCCAGCGTGTCGATGGTGTGCTGCATGAAACCATTCTGAACGAAGTGAACATCGCTTCTGCATTGGTATTACGCCTTAAATTGATGGCGCACTTGGATATTTCTGAGAAGCGTCTGCCACAAGATGGTCGCTTCAACATCAAAGTTCGTGGCCAATCGATTGATATTCGTATGTCGACGTTACCAACTCAGTATGGTGAATCGGTTGTAATGCGTCTGCTTAACCAGTCGTCAGGTTTACGTCCATTAGAAGAATCGGGTTTACCGCCTGAGCTACTGGCGCGCTTGCGTCGTCAGTTATCTCGTCCTCATGGCATGATTTTGGTAACCGGCCCTACGGGATCGGGTAAAACCACGACACTTTACGGCGCGTTGAGTGAGCTCAATGAACCGGGTAAAAAGATCATCACCGCAGAAGATCCGGTGGAATACCGTTTACCACGTATCACGCAAGTACAGATCAACAGCAAGATCGACCTGACATTTTCACGCGTTCTACGCACCTTCTTACGCCAAGACCCAGACATCATTTTGATTGGTGAGATGCGTGACCAAGAGACGGTAGAGATTGGCTTGCGAGCAGCATTAACAGGTCACTTAGTATTGAGTACGTTGCACACCAACGATGCGGTCGACAGCGCACTGCGTATGATCGACATGGGGGCGCCAGGCTATCTCGTTGCCAGTGCCGTGCGTGCCGTTGTGGCTCAGCGATTGGTTCGCCGTGTTTGTCCAGATTGTAAAACCCAAGATCATCTCGATGAGTCGCGTCAACAATGGTTAGCAGGGCGTTTTCCAAATCAAGTTGGGGTGACTTTCCATAAAGGGGCTGGTTGTCAAAACTGTAACTTGACGGGGTATCGAGGTCGAATCGGTGTGTTTGAAATGCTTGAGCTGGAACATGAGATGATGGACAAGCTGCGTGCGAATGATGCGGTTGGCTTTGCACAAGCGGCTCGACGTTCAGAAAACTACAAACCGCTTCTTGCCTCAGCAATGGAGCTTGCACTGCAAGGTGCTGTGAGCCTGGATGAAGTGATGACCCTCGGCGAGGGTGACGCTTCGGGTAAAACTGATCCCATTTTCATGTAGGTAAGTGAATGCCAACTTTTCGTTATCAAGGCCGCACATTAGACGGCTCATCAACCAGTGGCAAAGTCGATGCGGTGAATTCAGAAGCCGCAGCGGAAGCGTTGATGAATAAAGGGATCATCCCGCTCAATCTGCGCTTAGAGAAAGAAGGCGTAAAGAACCACGTTAGTTTGTCGAAATTGTTGGTTCCTGCCATTCCACTGGAAGTGATTATTCTGTTTTCTCGTCAGTTGTTCAGCTTAACTAAAGCTGGTGTGCCTTTGCTGCGCTCAATGCGCGGCTTACTGCAAAACTGTGAAAACAAACAGCTTAAAGAAGCGCTAGAAGATGTGGTTTCTGAGTTGAGTAATGGTCGTGGTTTGTCGTCTGCGATGCAGCCGCACAACAAAGTGTTTAGTCCGTTATTCGTTTCCATGATCAACGTGGGTGAGAATACCGGTCGACTCGATGAGGCATTGTTACAGCTAGCAAACTACTATGAGCAAGAGCTAGAAACACGTAAACGCATTAAAGCCGCGATGCGCTACCCTACGTTCGTTATCGTATTTATTACCATTGCGATGTTTATTCTGAACATTCTGGTGATTCCCGAGTTTGCATCGATGTTTACTCGTTTTGGGGTTGAGTTGCCGCTTCCAACTCGGATTTTGATTGCGACGTCCAACTTCTTTGTTCACTACTGGGGATTGCTCATTGCCGCTATAGTCGGTGCATTCTTTGTGTTCAAAGCTTGGGTTGCGACAGCAGATGGGCGGGAGAAGTTTGATAAATTTCGCCTCCGCTTACCAATCGTCGGTGATATCGTAAATCGCGCTCAATTGTCGCGTTTTGCTCGAACATTCTCGTTGATGTTGAAATCAGGTGTGCCGCTCAACCAATCATTGGCGCTTGCCGGTGAAGCGTTGGGTAACCGCTTTTTAGAAAATCGAATTTTAGAGATGAAAGCCGCCATCGAAGCGGGTAGCACCATTTCTGTTACCGCCATCAACAGCAATATTTTTACGCCATTAGTTATTCAAATGATTGCAGTTGGTGAAGAAACGGGTCGTATTGATGAACTTTTGCTCGAAGTCTCAGATTTTTATGATCGAGAAGTGGATTATGACCTTAAAACACTGACGGCAAGAATAGAACCATTACTTTTGGTCATTGTCGCTGGGATGGTGATGGTACTTGCATTGGGTATTTTCTTACCAATGTGGGGGATGCTGGACATCATCAAAGGCGGCTAATGCGTGGTTGAGAATCAAAGCCGAGCAACGCTCATTATGTTTGGCTTAGTTGCGGTCATCATCGTGGTTGGAATGGCGATTAAATTGCAGCCAGTCACTGAAGAAGCACAAGCGACAGGTGCAAAACTCGCAAAGGTTTGGATGCTAGACAGTGTTCAGCGTTATCACCAAGCGTGGTTAGTGCAAGGTGAGCCCAATCATATGGAAATGGATGGTTTTCAACTCATCATGACTGAAGGGGGATTGGTGTCGCCGTTCACACAACAAGGCGTACTCGATTGCGGATATTGGTTAGCTGTTCATTACCCGCAACGTAAGATTATGGCTAGTGAGTTATTAGATATTAGCGGAACAATCAAAAGTAATCGTTATATCTGCAACTATACTTATGAAAGTGGCCAAACAATTGTAGTTATGTCTACCGCTAATCGACTGATAATAGACGTCGAAATGTCGGCGGAGTGAATTTTTTGACACTTAAGTACTATAAATGGGAATGAAAGTCGGTATAATGCAAACATTACCATAAGCCTAAGGTTGTAATAAAAGGTAAACCATAAAATGATTACCTTTGTTATCAAACCTTTTCGGAATAATGGCGATTCGTCATTCTGCTCAAGCGGTAGATACAGTATCCACTTCACGGTCAGTTTTAGTGAACGTTGCTGCTCCAAACCGTTTTGACAATATCCAAAATGGTCGCGTGACCTAAACGAAACCTTGCAGTCACACTGCATGCTTACATAGAGAGAGTAAACAATGAAAAGACAAGGTGGTTTCACCCTTATCGAACTAGTAGTGGTTATTGTAATCCTAGGTATTTTAGCGGTAACTGCAGCACCACGTTTCCTTAACCTGCAAGATGATGCTCGCAACGCAACTTTAGAAGGGCTTGCTGGTGCGATTAATGGCGCGTCTGGTATTATTTATGGTAAAGCTGCTATTGAAGGTATTGAATCGTCATCTGGCCCTGTAAGTGCCGCTGGTGGTAATGTTGATACTTCAAACGGCTACCCGACACCAACTGTAGATAACTTAACGAGAATGGTTGAAGGTCTAGGTGCTAAAGGCTCAAATGAAGATTTTGAGTTTATTAAAGCTATCGATAGCTACAGTCCATCAAATGGTGGTCCAGCAGTATCTGCTGCTGCCGTGGGCATTGCAGGTTACACGAAAGCATGTGTTGTGTACTACGGAGCTGCAAATGAAAATACTGCGGGTAAAGCAGAGCTAACAGAAACTGATACTCACTGTAAGCAATAGATGAAGAAGGCCAGCTAGTCTGGCCTTTATCTCTTTATTTTGATTAATCTCGGAATAGTACATATGCGTAAATCATCGGGTCTTAGTGCAGTAGAGTTTATAGTTGTGCTGATTATCTTGAGTGTGATCGGTTATGTGGTATTACCAAGATTTATCAGCTTTGAACCAGAAACGTATGAAGCAAAGTGGGAGCAAACTAAGCAGACCGCTGAGCACGTTTCTGAGACGCTAAGCAATAAAGAAACTTACGATCGAATTGAAGAAGAAATCGATAGATCGAAAAACTAATCTAGAGCAATCTTGTTTGCTATGTAAAAGAAGTGTGATTTTAGTCCAAAATTACCATGCTTTTTTGCTTATAATTTAATCGCTTGTTGTAAGCCGAAGGTTCCTCAGTATGAAGTCGCGCTCAACGATATCAGGGTTTACTCTCATTGAGCTGATCATGGTCATCGTCATCCTCTCTATATTATCACTTTATGCATCCAGTCGATTTATACGCACTGGTATTTCTGCCGTCGCAATTCAAGATCAAGTCATTTCTGTTGTTCGCCAAGTCCAGGTGAATCGCATGCAATCTAATGTCAGTAGTGCGGTAGGAAATAACGATTTTATTCTATCCATAGCAACCAATTGTATCGGCTCAAAAGCCTCTTGCTCATCTCAGTCCAGTAGTCGTAGTGATTGGGTAGAAGATAGCAGTGTTACTTTTTCTCCTGTCCGAGAGGTTCAATTTGATCTGCTAGGAAATCCGACCCCTCCTTCGGTCACTATCTCTATTAGCGAAAATAATAGCTCTCAAACCTGTACGGTCACAATTAATGAGCAAGGTTACGTAAGTAAAGGTGGTTGCTCATGACGATGAAAGGCAAAAAAACGCTTCGAGGAATGACGCTTATTGAGATGATTATTGCGATCGTCTTGATGGGCATCGCCATGGTGATGTTTTCGACAGCATTGATACCACAAATTAAAGATGCTTCCACCTCCCATTATCAAAGTCGAGCCATTGCTTTAGGACATAGCATGATGTCGCAAATTTTGGCCCGCAATTTTGACCATTATTATGATGACAACGGTGGCATGCTCCGCTGCGGCGAAAGCGGGGCAGACGCTTGCTCACTTCTTGGAAGAGATGGAGAGGCTTCGCCCTCTGCTTTTAATGACGTTGATGATTATATTGGTTGTTGGTACACCGAAAATACTCAGAATAGTTGTCCGTCAGGTAGCGAAAAATACCAACTCTCAGATGTTGTCGGTAATAGTGCAGACAGTAGTTATATCAATTTTCGTGTAGAGGTTGCGGTAAAAACGACAGAGCTCGAAGGAAGTGTCCCTAAAATGAAGCAAGTGAAGCTAGATATATTTGCTGGTTCCGCGTTAGCGATTTCATTGGTTGGTTACCGAGGTAATTATTAATGAGTCAAAGAGGTTTCACTCTCATAGAGCTCGTGCTGGCCATTGTTATTGGTAGCATCATCATGCTGGGGATTGCAGGTTATGTTCAAGTTGGGATGAAAGGGTATGTTGATGCAAGTTCAAGACAAAGAATTCAGACCCAAGCTCAATTTGTGCTAGAAAAAATGGCGCGTGAAATTAGACACGCCGTTCCCAATAGCTTTGCAATGACAAACACGGTTGACGAATCCTGCCTGTCGTTTGTTCCAACTTTAAATTCCGGTTATTACTTTCAAGAACCAACCAGCAACGATCTGCTTTTTATCACTGGAGAAAACTTTCCTGGAGGTACATTAAAAGCCTCCGACGGGATACGCTTTGTTATTAACCCTACACGCTATGACGATTTGATATCAGGCGCTGTGAGTAATCACTTGATTGATAACGATCTTGCTTTAAATGGTGATGATAGCAATGGTAATGCCGACTTTTATCGCTATAGCTTAACGGCGTCTTTACCTAGCGATTCGATCGCTCATCGTATTTATCTATATCAGTTAGCAACCAAAGTTGAATACTGCATTGTCAAAACAGGTGTGCGTAGTAACCGCTTAACTCGCAATGGCACTGTTGTTGAAAATATCGTGGCAGATGAAAGTCAATTTGATTACACGAATGTGAGTTTACAGACTGGTGGGATTGTCTATCTCAAATTTGCTTTTGAACAAAATGGTGAAGTTAGTACCTACCAACAAGATGTGCAGGTGTTAAATGTCCCATAAACAGAAAAACAGCGGAAATGTGCTCATTGTATGCCTGTTCGTGATTATTGTGATGGGGTATCTAGGAGCAACGCTCACAAAGACTAACTGGTCCAATCAAAACTCAATGACTCGTGAGTTTTTAGGGACACAAGCATGGTTTTACGCTCAATCTTCAACAGAGTGGGCGCTCACTGAAATATACCCACTTAACGATGAAAGCCCAGATGTGGGAAGCAATTGCAGTAATAAAGTCAATGGTAAAGCGCCAAGCTCAGAGAGCATTGATTACGGAAGCTGCCGATTAGTTTCACTTGTGTGTGACGGGGGCGATAAAAAGTTGGATAGTCAAACATTTTATCGTATCGAAGCAGCAGTCCAGTGTGGTTCTGGATTGAGTTTGGTTGAACGCAGACAAGAGATTTGGATTAAGGATTAACACAATGGAAAAAAGAATAATACTTGGTGCTATAACCTACTCTTTGTTATGTGCTCAAGGGCTTGCTGCTGTAACGTATGATCTAACCCCTACCGTTGATTGGGTCAGGGAAAAAGGGAACTGGCAACGTCAATGGGTGCCTGTTTATAGTCCTTGCCCAACAAATGGTTATTATTCCAATGGCCTTTCTGTTTACGTGTGTCCTAGTAATGTAACTCTCTATTACGGTGATAATATTGTTACTGGCGGAAGCACCTCGCAATTAGTGTTACGTCGAAACGCTTCTTTAGGTGGTGGAAACACGATCGGTAGTCCTAGCCACAACTTATCGTTAAACCTGAATCGTAACTCTTTTAGCGCTCGCAACCTGTATGTGTATGGCCATGTTGATAATGGTGGTTATATCCAACTAACAGATTCAACAATATTTGGTTCACTGAGAAGTGTTAATAATGGTCTCCAGTTAAACAATGTCGATATTCGACAAAATGCTTTGGCTTACAGTCAGCTTACAATTAATCACGGTAACGTTGATGGTTACGTCGATAGTGATAATGGTGGAATCTCGCTTTACAACGTAAATGTGGGCTCACATATCGAAGCCAAGAACCAAGTTCAAATAACGAACACTTCCGTTGGAGGTCACATATCTTCGTCTCACGGTGGTGCGGAACTTTCAGCATCAGGTTCAACTAAATTTGTTGATGGCTACATCAACGCTAAGAATGAAGTGAAAGTCATAAACTATAAGGTTAACCAGTCTGTTTCCGCAGATGGCTACATTGAGCTCAATAGAACTGATGTGACAGGAAATGTGACTTCTCAAAGTAATGGAAATCCAGCCATTGCTATTTCCAATAGTTCATCGATTTCAGGTGATGTGTTTACTAAAGGCTACGTAAGCGTTTCTCATTCTAGTGTAGATGGAAACATCGATAATACGCAGGGTAGTAACCAAAGTATGACCATTGTCAGCAGTCAAGTTGGAGGCAACGTCACTGCGAAAGGCTATGTCGACATTCAGTACTCTCAAGTTTCAGGTGTTGTGTCGAGTACTGACGAAGGCGGTCAGGTCAAGAGCTCAAAAATAAAAGGTGATGTTGATGTTAAGAAATATCTTCATGTGATCGAAAGTTCTTATGTGTGTGGTGCCGCTTCCAGCTGGAATGACGGTGCAAATATTAGTAATTCATATGTAGGTGATGACGTCTCTACCAAGAAATACTTGCACGTGACTAACTCTTCTGTTTTTGGTACTGCGAGTGTGAAAAATGAGGGAATGGCGTTATCGTCGGCTAAAATTCTTGCGGACGCCAAAGCGATTGGTTTCCCTACTCACAAAGACGTAAGTATTGCCAGTAACTCAACGCTTTGCGGAACCGCAAACTCTTCATACTCTTATAACGGTAAATTGGTTGGTTATTGCGGTCTAAATGATACGAGCTGTGATACATCTCAAACTCGAGGTACATGTCCCGTTGAAGTTGGTGAGAGCTCTCAATACAAAGATTTCTACGACTATTGTGGAATGACGCCACCAGGCCCTGACCCAGAGCCTATTCAATGTGAATCGTTGCCACCTGAAGATTTTGACTCAGGCTCTCTTACAAACTGGTCTGTGATGGGCTTTAAGAATAGTGCTAAACCGAGCATTACTGGTGGCAAGTTTAGGTTATCAAGCAACCAATATAATCAAGCAACAGCATCAGCCTACAACTATATCTTCCCATCTGATGATAACGTTATGCAGGTGGAGTTTAATCACTATGCTCATTCAAATACCACACGACCTGGTGCAGATGGGGTTGGTATCGTTTTTTCTGACGCAAATGTCCCACCAGCGACAGGTGCATTTGGTGGACCTTTAGGTTTTGGTGTAAAACCCGGTTTAGAAGGTTTTGCCGGCGGTTGGTTAGCATTTGGTATCGATGAGTATGGTAACTTCTCGAATGAAGGCAGTTATTATGAGAATGACTATGGCCGTCCAGGTCGTAGCCAACAATCTATTGCTATTCGCGGAGCAGGTTATAAGAAGACAATCCAGTACAACGGTCAGTCCAAAGAAGGTTGGTTTGGGGGCTATAAATTTATTAAAAATAATACAGATGTTGGTGCACTTGATGTATTCGGAACTTATTACAATGGTCGAGGTGAAGATGAGGTCCACCGTTACAGAATGACTGTAGACTCTCGCAAAACCGTTAAAAACCGAGCGAGCGGAGTTTGGGTTTCTATTGAGCGTCAAATTGATGGTGGTCGCTGGGAAACGTTAATCAAATCATTCAATGTTATGAATGGTTATGGGCAGTCTATTGCTCCAGAAAACTTCCGTATTTCTGTAACTGCATCGACGGGGTCATATACCAATATCCACGAAATTGATGATTTCCAAGTTTGTGCAGATAAATACAAGAAGTTAACGGATGGTATCCATCACTTTGAATTTGACTATTCAGGCTCCGGTAGTACGTGCCAGCCTTCGAAAGTCACGCTAAAAGCATGTATGAATGAAAGGTGTACTCAAACCTATCCAGAAGATGCAGCCGCAAGCGAAGGCGAGTTAGAACCATTGAGAGTTACTTTACTGCCATCATCCACCAATAGCGTCGCTAACTGGGTAAATGGAGAGCAAGAAAAGCTCACGGACATTACTTTCAACAATTCAGTTGATCTTCTATTACAGGGGTATAAAGCCGGTACGGTTACGATGGGAGTCGCGAATAGTTCGGTACCTCAGTTTGGTTTTGAAGGAGCGCGTTGTCGCATCAATAACGGTGATGAATTGTCCGTCGAGAACTGTAATGTGTTATTTTCTCAAAACGTACTCGGAGTAAACATAGGGGATGTGGTTTCGGCTAGACAATCTGCCGGTACAGATCATCTTTCATTCTGCTCATCACATGTAAAAGCTGGGGGCGAAACCCGAGATGTTACTATGAAAGTGACTCACGAGATTGCACCCGTCGATAAAACGAAATCTGTTGAGGTATGGTACAAAAAAGCGGGTGACAGCAATGCTAAATGGAGTGGTCATACCGTATTGCAACCTCAAGTTGCTAAGTCTTTGTCCGATGTCTACTTTGATTCAAATGGTAAAGCTTACCTCAAAGTTAATTATAAAGAGGTTGGTAAAATCCGTATCGATGCGAAAGTTAACGACGTGAAGGATTCGGCGGGCTTTGCATCATTTGTGAGTTTCCCTGCGAAGTTAAGTCTGAACGTAAGTGGTAATGGTGCGTGTTTACCTGATTGCAAAAGCTATATTCCAGCAGGACAAGAGTTCACAATGCAGGTAACAGCATATCAATCAGACGGAGAAGTTGCCCGAAATTACCAAGAGTCGCATATTAGTATTGATCATGTAGTGACTTATCCAGACCCGACAACGAGTGTGAACAAGGGTAATGTTGTGAATGGCTCGTTACTAACAGAAAAGCTACCAGAAGATGCTAAGTGGGTTAGTGGTTCCGTGTCTTTCAAGCAGTCTGTTGATGAAGTAGGCTCATTCGAGTTTACCGCTACTGCCCCTGTTGGTGGTGAAGGGGAAGCATTCTCTACCTATCTGGGAAGCAGCACGTATAAGATTGCCGATGCAACGCTCAATGTTGGACGTTTCTACCCTAGTAAATTCAATGTTTACAGTAGCGATCAAACAACTTCGTACAACAACATATGGGATTACCCAAATGGCCAAGCATTTGCTTATATGGGACAGCCTTTTGGGTTAAAACAGTTCTACGTTGAAGCATTGTCGAAAGGAGACGGTGCCTTACATAATTACGCGTATTTTGATGCACGACACCAAGCTAAATTTAACTTGTACGAAGATAACTATGCCAATGTTAATAGGTTCAGTGCGCCGGGCACGTACACTGGTAACTGGTTGAACGGTAGTAAAGGTCCCTATGTTTCAGGGCAAAGTGTCGGGAAATATAGCGCGAGTGGACTGGTGTGGAATAAAGTAGTCACTAAACCTGACGGCCCATTAAATTACTTAGAGAATTCTTCAGATACGTCTATTTCTATTGATCTTTCCTCATCATCAGTAGATAAGGTTGGTGTGACTATTGGTACCAAGGAGCTATTTGTCCAGCCGGATTTACGCTTTGGTCGCATTGCTCTTGATGATGTAGGTGGAAATCAGGGTACAACGCTACATATCCCGCTAAGAGTCGAATATTGGAATGATGGGCGTTTTATTGTTAATCAAGATGACAGCCAGACAAAAGTTATGGGAGTGATGAAAAAGGATTCCTTGCGTCACATTTGGCCAACAGGTGCTAGTGCTGCTCCGAAAGCAGTCACGTTAGGAGGTGGTGGGACTGTTTCCTCAGGTTCTTCTCGCTCTGTTACTGCAACTCAAGCTGAACCATACCGTCAGCAAACGCGCGTTTGGTTAGATCTTGATGATTCAACCAACGGTTTACCTTGGCTCAAATACAACTGGGATAATAAGAACGCTGGAGAAGAAAACCCATCTTCCGTTGTCACATTTGGTATTCACCGTGGCAATGATCGCGTGATTTATCGTGGCGAGCCGGGATTAACCGGACAGTAACAACTTCGGTTTCTTGCGTTAAGTAAGGAAACTGCAAGAAATTGAGGCTTTCTGCTCATGTTTGTGTACCAATGCCTTGCTGTGACAGCGAGGCATTGGTACATTTAGGACAATTTTTGTCTTCTAAATTTTTGCAGGATGAGCGAAGAGTATGTTTAAGAAACTTCGTGGCATGTTTTCTAACGATCTATCTATCGATTTGGGTACTGCCAACACTCTAATTTACGTAAAGGGACAAGGTATTGTCCTTGATGAACCTTCTGTAGTTGCTATTCGTCAAGATCGTGTAGGTTCTGCAAAAAGCGTTGCTGCAGTCGGTCATGCAGCAAAACAAATGCTGGGTCGTACACCTGGTAACATTTCAGCTATCCGTCCAATGAAAGACGGCGTAATCGCTGACTTCTACGTAACCGAAAAAATGCTTCAACACTTCATCAAGCAAGTGCACGATAACAGCATCCTTAAGCCAAGCCCTCGCGTACTCGTTTGTGTTCCTTGTGGTTCTACTCAAGTTGAGCGCCGTGCGATCCGTGAATCAGCATTGGGTGCGGGCGCACGTGAAGTTTACCTAATTGACGAGCCAATGGCGGCGGCGATTGGTGCAGGTCTGCGTGTTTCTGAGCCAACAGGTTCGATGGTGGTCGATATCGGTGGTGGTACTACTGAAGTTGCCGTTATCTCTCTAAATGGTGTGGTTTACTCGTCTTCTGTACGTATCGGTGGTGACCGCTTTGATGAAGCCGTTATCAACTACGTGCGTCGTAACTACGGCAGTTTGATTGGTGAAGCTACGGCAGAAAAGATCAAGCACGAAATCGGTTCAGCTTACCCAGGTGATGAAGTTCAAGAGATTGAAGTTCGCGGCCGTAACCTTGCAGAAGGTGTGCCACGCAGCTTTAGCTTGAACTCAAACGAGATCCTAGAAGCGCTTCAAGAGCCGCTATCAGGCATCGTTTCTGCAGTCATGGTTGCGCTAGAGCAGTGTCCACCAGAGCTAGCTTCAGATATCTCTGAAAACGGCATGGTGCTAACCGGTGGTGGCGCACTACTGAAAGATCTTGATCGCCTACTTATGGAAGAAACGGGTATTCCGGTAGTTATCGCTGAAGATCCACTAACGTGTGTGGCACGTGGTGGTGGTAAAGCACTAGAAATGATCGACATGCACGGTGGCGATCTGTTCTCTGAAGAATAAAAATGTAGGTGAAGCTCATTACGGGCTTCACCTTCTTTTCTGCTCTCTCTGTAATTCAAACATGCTCCATATCTGAACGCGTTTCAGGTTGCCAAGTAAGGCTCAATAATCATGGAAGCAATCAGGTTAAAAACAAGATGAAACCGATTTTTGGCAGAGGCCCGTCTCTGCAATTACGTCTGTTTTTTGCTGTCATCGTGTCGGCGAGCTTGATGCTGGCTGATAGTCGTCTAGATACGTTTTCCAACGTTCGCTACCTACTCAACAGTATGGTTGCGCCAATTCAGTACGCCGCGAATATGCCTCGCAGCATGTTTGATGGTGTATTCGAACGTTTTAATACTCGTCAGGCATTAGTAGAAGGCAATCGCAACTTAAAGCGCGAAGTGCTTCGTCTAAAAAGCGAATTGATCTTGCTCGACCAATATAAAGAAGAGAACCAACGCTTGCGTAAGTTGCTTGGCTCGTCTTTTGTTCGTGATGAGAAGAAGGTCGTGACCGAAGTTATGGCGGTGGATACTTCTCCTTATCGTCATCAAGTGGTGATTGATAAAGGCCAAATTGACGGTGTGTACGTTGGTCAGCCCGTTATTAACGAAAAAGGTATTGTCGGTCAGGTTACGTTTGTTGCGGCGCACAATGCGCGCGTATTGCTACTGACAGATGCAAAAAATGCCATTCCAGTTCAGGTCATTCGTAATGACATTCGAGTGATTGCATCAGGTAATGGTGAAATGGATGAAATCCAACTGGAACACATTCCAACCAGTACAGATATTCAAGTCGGTGATTTACTTGTGACATCCGGTCTGGGAGGCATTTACCCTGAAGGCTACCCTGTGGCGACGGTCACGAATGTGGATCACGATACTCGTCAAGAGTTTGCATCGATCAAAGCCGAACCTGTGGTGGAGTTTGATCGTCTACGATACTTGCTGTTGATCTGGCCAAACGAAGATCGTCAGCACAAAGTACTGCAATCCAACGCGAATGACGGGTTAGAGCAAGAACAAGAGGTAACTAATGGCCAGTAATGTATTGCGTAGCAGAATGGTGATTGGTGTTAGTTTCTTCGTTGCGCTAGTACTGCAAACCATTCCTTGGCCAGGTGTATTGGACCTACTTCGTCCTTCATGGCTATTTTTGGTGGCGTGTTATTGGGTGCTGGCATTGCCGCATCGAGTGAACGTCGGCACGGCGTTAGTGTTGGGCTTATTGTGGGACATTCTCATTGGTTCAACGCTAGGAATTCGGGGCATGATGATGTCCATTGTCATCTACTTGGTGGCACTGAATTTCTTGCTAATTCGTAACATGGCATTGTGGCAACAGTCGATTTTAATTGCCTTTTTTACTGCGTTATTGGAAGTTTTGATATTCTGTGGGGAATATTTGAACCAGGACGTAGTATTTAATCCATTATCTCTGTGGACGGCGGCAATAAACTGTATACTTTGGCCATGGATGTTTTTATTAATGCGACGAGTTCGTCGCGCTTGGCACGTAAGGTAATGCGGTGAAAAAGAGCCTATCTCTCGTTCTCGCTTCGGGTTCTCCGAGAAGAAAAGAGCTGCTTGCTCAACTAGGCTATGACTTTGATATCGTATTACCGGACATCGAAGAAGCCAAACAGGCTGATGAGCAAGCACAAGATTACGTGCTGCGTCTTTCTTTGGAAAAAGCTCAGGCAGGCTTAGCGTTGGCTAAGCCTGATTCCGTTGTATTGGGCTCAGACACGGTCGTAGTATGCGATGACCGTGTGTTAGAGAAACCCAAAAGTTTTGAAGATTCAAAGCGTATGCTTACTGACTTATCCGGTCGTCGTCATCAAGTGATGACAGCGGTGAGCGTCGTATCATCGGAACAACAACACTCGGTGGTCGTCACCACTGACGTATGGTTCAAGCCACTGACTCACGAAGAAATCGAACAATATTGGCAGTCAGGAGAGCCATGCGATAAAGCTGGAAGTTATGGTATTCAGGGACTCGGAGGGCGATTTGTCACCCGAATCGAAGGCAGTTATCACGCTGTAGTAGGCTTACCTTTGTTCGAAACCGATCAGCTAATTCAAGAATTTTTATAATTGTTTTGAGGTGTGCACATGAGTGCAGAATTGCTGCTTAACGTGACCCCGAGTGAAACTCGTGTGGCCATGATTGAAGGTGGAGTACTACAAGAAATTCATATCGAGCGCGAATCTCGTCGCGGCATTGTGGGCAACATTTACAAAGGCAAAGTAAGCCGAGTACTGCCTGGCATGCAAGCGGCTTTCGTCGATATCGGTTTAGATAAAGCGGCGTTTTTACATGCGTCTGATATCGTTCCGCATACTGAATGTGTGGCAGAGAACGAGAAACAGCAGTTTCAAGTTCGTGACATTTCTGAATTGGTTCGCCAAGGTCAGGATATCGTCGTACAGGTAGTTAAAGATCCTCTTGGCACTAAAGGTGCGCGTTTAACTACTGACATCACACTTCCTTCCCGTTATCTCGTCTTTATGCCTGGCGCTAGCCACGTTGGTGTATCGCAACGTATTGAAAGCGAAAGCGAACGTGAGCGCCTTAAAAAAGTGGTGAATCACTACTGCGATGAGCACGGTGGTTTCATTATCCGCACGGCCGCAGAAGGGGCAGACGAGAAAGAACTCTCTCAAGATGCTGCGTTCCTAAAACGCTTATGGCTGAAAGTCATGGAGCGTCGTTCTAAGTACAAGACACGTTCAACGCTGTATGGCGAGCTTGGTCTTGCACAACGTATTTTGCGTGACTTCGTTGGAACGGAACTCGACAAGATTTTGGTCGATTCACGTTTAGAATATGAGAACCTCAAAGAGTTTACTTCTGAGTACGTGCCGGAGCTGACCGATAAGCTTGAGCTTTACGAAGGTGACAAGCCTATCTTTGATATGTACGACACTGAGAACGAAATTCAACGCTCTTTGGAGCGCAAAGTTGAGCTCAAGTCGGGTGGTTACTTAATCATCGATCAAACAGAGGCGATGACCACCATCGACATCAACACGGGTGCGTTTGTTGGTCGTCGTAACTTAGAAGAGACCATCTTTAATACCAATATTGAAGCGACTCAAGCCATTGCTCGCCAGTTACGTCTGCGTAACCTAGGTGGCATCATCATTATCGACTTTATCGATATGGCGTCAGAAGAGCATCGTCAGCGAGTACTAACTTCGTTAGAAGCTGCATTGTCGAAAGACCGCGTGAAAACCAACATCAATGGCTTTACGCAGTTAGGTCTGGTTGAAATGACGCGTAAGCGTACGCGCGAAAGTATTGAACATATTCTTTGTTCTGGTTGTCCTACTTGTGAAGGCCGTGGCACCGTGAAAACGGTTGAAACGGTGTGTTACGAGATTCTGCGCGAGATCACTCGTGTAAACCGAGCGTACGATGCCGACAACTTTGTCGTATACGCATCGCCATTTGTCGCAGAAGCGCTTTTGGGTGATGAGTCTCATGCGTTGGCAGAACTTGAAGTATTTATTGGTAAGCAAGTCCGTATTCAGGCTGAACCCCTGTACATTCAGGAACAGTTTGACGTCGTGATGATGTAATTGGAACATTTGTGAATTCTGGTTTTAACCGTTTTGGGCGTTTTTGCGCGTGGACGTTAGTCACTGTCTTGGTTTTTTTAGCCATTCTAGTGACCACTCTACGCGTCACATTGCCACAACTTAACCACTTCCAAGATGAGATCAAAACCTGGGTCAAACAAGGCACAGGTTTTGACTTTTCTATCTCCAGCGTTGCTGGTTCTTGGCGTAATAGCCATCCCTCTATCGCGTTACTCGGCTTAGAAGCTAACTTACCGAATAACCAAGAAGCTCGATTCGCCGTTGATGAAATTCAAATTGAATTCGATTTGATTCAATCATTACTTCAGTTTAAGCCCGTCGTGGCAGACTTAACCATTCATAACTTGGCATTAGATATTCGCACGGTCGATCTTCTACCTACGTCGAGTAATCAAGAGCCGACCACTGATGTTGATCAAAATGAAATTAAGCTGATTGATCAGCTGGACTCACTATTGCTGCGTCAGTTTGAAGACTTCACCATTACGAATTCACGCGTCTGGTACAAATCGGTATCGGGCGAAACTCGTCGACTCGATATTGAACAGCTTCGCTGGAGTAACCAAGGCAAACGTCACTTAGCGGAAGGCACAGTCAGTATTGCAGACGCTAGCCTGAACTCACTGTTAGTAAATGCTAACTTTAAAGACCATGGTTCGCTGCGTGATGTGTCTGGTGAGTTTTACGTGAGTGCGCAAGATGTCTCGGTAACGCCTTGGCTTACCACTTACATGCAAGAAGAGTCGGGGGCGGAGTCTGGCAAGGTCAGTTTGAATACCTGGCTGACTCTCAAACACAGCCAACCTAATTATGCGTACGTAGAGCTGCAACCGTCTGAGCTCGTATGGAATGAAAATGGCCGCCATGAACTGTTTATCGAATCGGGAGTGTTTAAGCTCTTGCCTGATAAGCAAGGTTGGAAAGTAAATGGTCACTCACTTCAAATTCGCACCGATGACAAATCCTGGCCTGAACTTGATGCGGCTTTTGATTGGCAACCAGATGGCTGGAAGCTCAACCTTTCTCAGCTCGACATTGAGGCGTTGATTCCACTCGTTAAGCTCGCGCCGGAATCGGAATCAACCAGTGACTTACTCAATAAATTAGCGCCGAAAGGTCGTGTTGAAGACATTCGTTTAGCCATGAATGGTGGCTTAGATACGTTGCGTTATTCGGCGGACCTCGATGAGTTAGCTATGACTCAATGGGAACTGCTGCCGGGCTTTCAGCATGTGCAAGGCAGCGTTGCGGGTGACTTGAAGCAAGCGAAAGCGAAAGTCATGGTCATTGATGATGTTTTCCCGTACGGGGATGTATTCCAAGCCCCATTGAACATCAAGCAAGGCGAAGTCGACATCATCTGGCAGCAAGATGAGACAGGTTGGCGTTTGTGGTCGGATAAAGTCACGGCTGCGACTCCGGACCTTCAAGTGTTGGGCGCATTTCGACTCGATTTCCCTAAAGAGCAAAGCCCATTCCTATCGTTTTATGCTGAGGCGGATCTCTACAACGCTGGTGAAACTTGGCGTTACTTGCCAACCTTGGCATTAGGCCAAGATCTGACGGATTACTTATCGACCGCCATTCAAGGCGGTAAAGTAAACACAGCCAAATTGCTATGGTATGGCGAGTTAGGAGATTTTCCTTACAAAGAGCACAACGGCATGTTTCAGGCATGGGTTGGCTTAAAAGACGCGAAATTCAGTTTTGATACTGCGTGGCCAACCATTACCGACTTGCAGCTTGATCTATTGTTTGAAAACGACGCCATGTATCTGGATTCCAAATCGGCGACGTTAAATGGCGTTCACGCTAAACGCATCACGGGGCGCATTCCGGAGTTGGCTGAAGATGGCCATATCGAAATTGAAGCTAAAGCCACAGCTCCGGGTAATGAAGTTCGTGACTACATGATGGCTACGCCGCTGGTTGACTCGGTTGGTGCCGCTTTGACGGCCTTGCAAGTTAGTGGCCCGGTATATTCCGAGTTCCAGCTCAACATTCCTTTTGATATGGAAAAAGACGCGCGAGCTTGGGGTTATGCGGATTTGAAAGACAACCGTGTTGATATTGATGCGCCGCCAATGACGCTAGAAAAAGCCACAGGCCGCATTCAGTTCGACAACGATGTGGTGACGACATCTGGCTTGTCAGCAGAGTTACTCTCGCAGCCTATTTCACTCGATTTCCACGGCGAAAGTGCGGACCAAGGCTACAACGTGACCATCAATACTTTAGGTGATTGGGATGTGGAGCCGCTCAAGCCTTATTTGGGTGAACGTTGGTTGAGCTTGGTTTCCGGTCATGCACCTTGGCAAATGGACATTGACTTGCAGCTCAACGATGTGGGTTTTACTTACCAAGTGGATGTGTTGGCGCAGCTCGGTCGATTAGCCAGTGAATACCCATACCCATTGACGAAAAAGGTCGGTGAAGCTGGTCAGGCGAAACTCCAAGCATCGGGGAATCAGGAGAGCATTTCGGCTCGTTTGCAAATCCCAAATGCGAAATATCAGACCGAAATTGATATCTCGGGCGATGTGCCAGTGTTAACCGCGACCAACTTAGTGTTAGGCAAAGGCGGTTTTAAAATTAGCCCTGTCGTTGGACACGATGCTTCGATTCGTCTAGATGAGTTAAACCTAGATAAGTGGGCGACGTTACTGGATACGCCAGAGAGTAAAGCGCAATCGGTGCTGGCAAACATGCAGACGCCTACGATTCCTTTACCAACGCGTATTGAAGTCGAAACGCCGAACTTGTTGCTGGGCGGCATTGAGTTTCACGATGTGGCATTGAACGCCAGTAAAAAGAACCTAAGTTGGCAGTTGGACGTGAGTAGCCAAGAGGTGAAAGGCAAAGCAACGTACCTCAAACCGTACGATTTATCGGTGTCTCTAGACCATCTGCATTTGTACTTGCCAGACTTTGAGGAAATGACCAAAGAGCGCAGTTCGATTTTCGCTAGTGAAGATCAGAATGCACCACTTATTACCAACTTTGACCGCAAGTTTCACGCAGAGATGCCAAACTTAACGTTGAACATCGACGATTTTTGGCTGCAAGGTTACAAGGTTGGCAAAGTGAATGTCGACTTACAGCGTCAAGATGATCGTTTGGAGTGGAAAAACATTACCTTCAGTAGCGGCAAAAACCGCATCGATATGAATGGTTGGTGGGAGCTGACCAAAGATCGTAGCCATTCCAATCTGACGTTAACAATGAAAGGCGATAACAACACGGATCTGATGGAGCGTTTTGGTATCACGTCTGGGATCCAGCAAGCGCCATTTGAGATCAACGCCAATATGAATTGGGATGGTGCGCCTTGGTCGATGAAGACACCAACCTTGCAGGGGAATGTCTCGACGGAGTTTGGCAAAGGAGTCGTGAGTGAAGTCAGCGGCGCGGCGCGTTTGCTTGGCTTATTTAGCTTGGACTCCATCATTCGTAAGATGCAGCTCGATTTTACCGACGTATTCGACAAAGGCATGGCGTTCAACTCCATCACGGGTACAGGCAAAATCCAAGATGGTGTGTTCATCACCAATGATATTGTGATGGATGCGCTAGCTGGTGAAATGCAAATTCGTGGTATTGCAAACATGACCAGCAGAATGGTGGATGCGGAAGTGAAGTTTACGCCGGATATTACGTCAGGGTTACCAATGTTGACGGCGTTTGCGGTGGCCCCTCAAACCGCTCTGTACGTGCTGGCGATTTCCACGGTGATTTCTCCTGTTGTAGAGGTGTTCACCCAAGTGAATTACGAGGTCAAAGGCCCGTTAGATTCACCAACCGTAAAAGAGATTTCACGTAGTAAAGGCGAATACAAGCTGCCAGAAAAACTGCGTGAGCAGGCTAAATAGATCGCCCGACTAAGTGGTAGAAGGAAGAGAACACATGGAACGTGTTGGCATCATTCAAATGACTTCGGGGCTTGATATTCAGGCGAATTTGGACTTTATTGACCAGCAATGTGCTTTGGCGGCCAATCAAGGAGTGAAGCTGGTGCTCACGCCGGAAAATGCGGTGTTGTTTGCCAGTCGAGAAGAGTACCATCAACATGCAGAGCCGTTAGGTAGCGGTGCTATTCAAGAGCGTTTAGCCAATATCGCGAAGAGTCATCAACAGACGCTTGTCGTTGGTAGCATGCCGATTCAAACCGCGCGTGGTGTGACAACGACGACGCTCGTTTTACCTCCTCACGGAAAGTGCATTGCCCATTATGACAAGCTGCATATGTTTGATGTCGATGTAGAAGATGGCCATGGCAGCTACCGAGAGTCAGATACTTTTACCGCGGGCAACCAAATTGTGGTGGCAGAAACGGATATCGGCAGCGTCGGCTTGAGCATTTGTTACGACGTTCGTTTCCCCGAACTGTACAAAGCACTGCGTTTAGCGGGGGCGGATATCATTGTTGTTCCCGCCGCGTTTACTGCGGTTACTGGGCAAGCTCACTGGGAAGTGTTGCTGCGAGCTCGAGCAATTGAAACGCAATGTTGGATTTTAGCCAGTGGACAAACGGGAACACACTCTTGCGGCCGTAAAACGTGGGGGCATTCAATGGTGATTGACCCCTGGGGACGCATTCACAAACAACTTCAAGACCAAGTGGGTTTGCTGGTGGCAGAGATAGATTTGTCACAAACCCAGCAAGTAAGGCAGAATATGCCGCTGACTCAACACAGTCGCTTTCAAAATGAATTGAGACGGAAATAAAAGAGCTAACTATGAGCACAAACCAAATAGAACAGGCACTCCTTGCCCCAAATGGTCTGACAGAGCAGGACATTGCTGACACGCTTGCCAGCATTGCTACGCGCCAGATCGATTATGCGGACATCTACTTTCAGTCCAGCTGGCACGAGTCTCTGGTTCTAGAAGACAGCATCATCAAAGATGGCTCTTTTAACATTGATTGTGGTGTCGGTGTGCGTGCAGTGACGGGCGAAAAAACCGGTTTCGCTTACTCAGATCAAATCAATCCGGAAGGTTTGAAGCAAAGTGCAATTGCGGCGCGAGGCATTGCGCAGCAGGGCCAAAATGGCAAAGTTCAAGCATTCAAACGTTCGGAAAATCAAGCTTACTATGATGCGGTTAACCCGCTAGCAAGCTGGGAAAAACAACAAAAAACCGAGTTACTGATGTCTTTGGATGCGTACATTCGCACTAAAGAGCCTCTGATCAAAGAAGTTTCTATCAGCATCAGTGGCGTGCACGAGCAAATGCTAGTTGCCGCTACAGATGGCACTTTCGCTGGTGATACTCGTCCTCTTGTTCGACTATCCATCAGTGTACTTGCACAGAAAGGTGACCGTCGCGAGCGTGGCAGTGCTGGTGGTGGTGGTCGTTTTGGCTACGATTTCTTCTTGTCTGAAACAGATGGTGTGAAGCAAGCCTTCCACTTCGCGGACGAAGCCATTCGTATGGCGTTAGTTAACCTAGAAGCAGAAGCTGCACCTGCAGGTATGATGCCAGTGGTTCTTGGTTCTGGTTGGCCGGGCGTACTGCTGCATGAAGCGGTAGGTCACGGTTTAGAAGGGGATTTCAACCGCAAAGAGTCGTCGGTATTCTCTGGCAAAATGGGTCAGCAAGTGACGTCATCGCTATGTACGATTGTGGATGATGGTACGCTGAAAGATCTACGTGGTTCACTCAATGTGGACGACGAAGGTGTGAATGGTCAGTACAACACGCTGATCGAAAATGGCGTATTGAAAGGCTACATGCAAGACAAGCTGAACGCGCGCCTAATGGGGGTAAACCCAACGGGTAACGGTCGCCGCGAATCTTACGCGCACTTACCGATGCCACGCATGACCAATACCTACATGCTGCCAGGTGAACACACACCAGAAGAAATCATCTCGACCGTGAAGAAAGGCATCTACGCGCCTAACTTCGGTGGTGGTCAGGTGGATATCACCTCAGGTAAGTTCGTGTTCTCTGCATCAGAAGCGTATTTGATTGAGGATGGTAAAGTGACTCGTCCCGTCAAAGGGGCAACTCTAATCGGTTCAGGCATTGAAGCGATGCAGCAAGTGTCGATGGTCGGTAACGACTTAAGCATCGATAAAGGTGTTGGCGTTTGTGGTAAAGCAGGGCAAAGCGTGCCAGTAGGCGTTGGTCAGCCAACGTTGAAGCTTGATTCACTGACTGTTGGTGGCACCGAGTAAATCACTCGAACCTTGATAAAAAGAGCGCTCATTGGAGCGCTCTTTTACTTTGTGCGTGAATCGACGTGGGTTAGAGGTTCTCTTCTGCAAACTCTGCCAAGCGGCTACGAACCACGCCGTTGAGGTGAATGTTCGCACTGCCTTCAAAGTTCTTGAAGCGTTCAACCATGTAGGTCAAACCTGACGTCACTGGGGTGAGGTAATGTGAGTCAATCTGCGCCAAGTTACCGGAGCAGACGATTTTGGTTCCTTCACCGCAGCGGGTAATGATGGTTTTGATTTGTGATGCTGTGAGGTTTTGACACTCATCAAGCAACACAAACGCATTTTGAATCGAACGGCCACGCATAAAGTTGATCGACTTAAACTGAATGTTGGCTTTATCGCAGATGTATTTCAACGAGCCTTCGGTGCAGTGATCGTGCTTATGCAGCGCCTCCAAAGTATCGGTTACCGCCGCCAACCAAGGCATCATTTTTTCCTCTTCTGAGCCTGGTAAGAAGCCAATCGACTCACCAATGTCTGGCGTGTTACGCGTGACGATGATTTTATCAAACATGCCTTTTTCAATAGTTTGCTCGAGCGCAGCTGCCATGGCCAATAGCGTTTTACCACTACCCGCCGCACCAGTGAGGATCACCAAATCAATGTCAGGGTCGAGTAGGGCATCGAGCGCCATGGCCTGATAAATGTTTTTTGGTGTGATGTCCCAAGCTCGGCGGTGCATCATGCGTTCTCGGCTTAGGTCGAGTAGGGTTAGCTTGTCTTCATTGATGGTTTCAACGCGGCCTGCAAAATCGCTATCTTCATCAATGACGTATTGGTTGATGAACGTTGGGTCAAAAGGCTCACGACTGAGTTTGTGATAAGTTCTGCCACCCAACGCGTAGCTTTCAACTTCATCAATGCCGCTCCAGAAATCGCCTTCTCGTTGCTGGAAGCCTTTAGTGAGGTATTGAATGTCGTCGATGAGTTGGTCGGTTCGGTAGTCTTCAACAAAGCGAACTCCGGCTCCTTTCGCGCGCAGACGCATGTTGATGTCTTTTGTGATAAGCACGACTTCTCGTGGTGCTCGTTTGTTTTGCAGATAAAGCACCGCGTTGAGAATACGGTTGTCACCGGCTTTGTCGGCGAAAGCTTTGACGGTTTCCTGCAATTCAAAATCCGCCAAAATGGAAATAGAGCCTTGGTCTGGTTTTTCTTTCGATACGGGAATGCCTTCTGAAATTTCATCTGGCGTTGCGTCTTTAAAGAGATCTTCCAAAGCGCGAATAGCTACGCGTGCGTCTCTTGCGACATCGCGTTTGCTGTCTTTAATTCGGTCGAGTTCTTCCAACACGGTCATGGGGATGACGACATCGTGTTCTTGGAAAGAGAAGATGGCGAAGGGTTCATGAAGAAGGATGTTGGTATCAAGTACAAACAGTTTCCGATCGGTATCGCCCATAGCGTCTCCTTGCCGCAGCGCGGCTTTGCTTGCGAGTGGTTAAGCCAAATTCAACATAAGAAATGACCTAACTCTGATTGCTTGCAATAGAGGTTATCGGGCTATCGTCGGTTAGTTAGCAACCGAGTAGCAAGACAACTTACTGCAAACCCGTGTTGATCCTAATCGTGTACTAATGCGCTCAAATTATATGCAATGTTTTTAAGCGCCCCTCATTAGAAGTATACGTAATATTTACTTCCAACAAGTTAATAATTGGCATGAGTTTTTTACAATTTGATTGCATTTGTAATTTGGGAAAAAAAGTTTCCGCTTGGTGCGGTTTCGGCGTGACCTAAATCACAGCTTCAAGTAAGATTAGCGACCTTTTTCTGCGCATAGGCTACGTCCGATTTATCATGTTGAGCTGACTTAAAAATGTTCAGTCCACACTCGCATGACGAGCTCAATGTGCATAGCAGAAGCCAGAATCAGATCTAAACTATTATCCATGCCCTCGGGTGTGAGTAGACCAACAAGAAATACGAATCAAGAACTAATAACGAGGTAGTCAATTCATGACATTTGCTTTGGGGCAGCGCTGGATTAGCGATACGGAAAGCGATTTAGGTTTAGGTACCGTAGTAGCAATGGATGCTCGTACTGTGACATTGATGTTTGCAGCGTCAGAGGAAAACCGAGTTTACGCACGTAACGATGCACCTGTTACCCGAGTAACGTTTAACGTCGGTGATGTCATCGATTGCCAAGAAGGTTGGTCTCTGAAAGTTGAAGAAGTACTGGAAGATGAAGGTCTGTACACCTATTTCGGTACTCGTGAAGACACGCAAGAAACCGCAGTTGTTCTGCGTGAGATTTTCCTTAGCAACCAAATTCGTTTCAACAAACCTCAAGATAAGTTGTACGCCGGTCAAATCGACCGCATGGACAACTTCGTTCTTCGTTACCGTGCGCTAACCAACCAGTTTGAACAGCACAAGAGCCCAATGCGTGGCTTGTGTGGTATGCGAGCAGGTTTGATCCCTCATCAGCTTTACATCGCGCACGAAGTCGGTCGCCGTCACGCGCCACGCGTTTTGTTGGCGGATGAAGTAGGGTTGGGTAAGACCATCGAAGCGGGCATGATCATCCACCAGCAAGTGCTGTCTGGTCGTGCTGAACGCATTTTGATTGTGGTGCCTGAAACACTGCAACACCAATGGCTAGTTGAGATGATGCGTCGTTTCAACCTGCATTTCTCTATCTTCGATGAAGAGCGTTGTATTGAAGCATTCGCGGACGCTGAAAACCCATTTGATACTCAGCAATACGTGCTGTGTTCACTCGATTTCCTACGTAAGAGCCGCAAGCGTTTTGAACAAGCGTTGGAAGGTGAGTGGGATCTGCTTGTCGTCGATGAAGCGCATCACCTTGAGTGGAGCCAAGACAAACCAAGCCGTGAATACCAAGTGGTAGAAGGCTTGGCTGAACGTACTCCGGGCGTGTTGCTACTGACGGCAACGCCAGAACAGCTTGGTCGTGAAAGCCACTTTGCTCGTCTACGTCTGCTGGATCCCGATCGTTTCTATGATTATGAAGCGTTCGTCGAGGAAGAAGAGCAATACGCGCCTGTAGCGGATGCGATTACTTCACTCTTCTCAGGCGAAAAGCTGCCTGATGAAGCGAAAAACCAGATCACTGAGCTGTTGTCTGAACAAGACGTAGAACCACTTTTCCGCATTATCGAAAGCAACAGCGATGAAGAGGCGAAAGCATCAGCTCGCCAAGAGCTAATCGATAACCTAATGGACCGTCACGGTACGGGGCGTGTTTTGTTCCGTAACACGCGTGCGGCAATCAAAGGTTTCCCAGCGCGTAATGTGCACCTTATGCCGATGGATATCCCACAGCAGTACACCACGTCAATGCGTGTGGCAGGGATGATTGGCGGTAAGATGAGTTCTGAAGCGCGTGCGATGAAGAACCTGTACCCGGAAGAAATTTTCCAAGAATTTGAAGGCGATGACGCAAGCTGGTGGCAGTTTGACTCACGTGTAAACTGGCTACTTGAAAAAGTAAAAGAGAAACGCGGCGAGAAAATTCTCGTGATTGCTTCTCGTGCGAGCACGGCATTGCAATTGGAGCAAGCGCTGCGTGAACGCGAAGGCATCCGTGCGACGGTCTTCCACGAAGGCATGTCAATTCTTGAGCGCGACAAAGCTGCGGCTTACTTTGCGCAAGAAGAAGGCGGTGCACAGGTTCTGATCTGTAGCGAAATCGGTTCTGAAGGTCGTAACTTCCAATTTGCCAACCAATTGGTGATGTTCGACTTGCCATTCAACCCAGACTTGCTTGAACAACGTATTGGTCGTTTGGACCGTATCGGTCAAAACCGCGATATCGACATTCATGTTCCTTACCTGAAAGGTACATCGCAAGCGATCCTTGCGCGTTGGTTCGATGAAGGTCTGAACGCCTTTGCAGAAACCTGCCCGACAGGTCGTGCGGTTTATGACAAGTACTCAGACGCTCTGATTGAGATTCTGGCGTCAGGAGATACTAGTACTCTGGATGAGATCATCGAAGAATCAGCGAAGCTGAACAAAGAATTGAAATCGCAACTAGAGCAAGGTCGTGACCGCTTGCTAGAAATGCACTCTAACGGCGGCGAAAAAGCTCAGCAAATCGTTGAGAAAATTGAATCAACTGATGGTGATACAAACCTAGTCACGTTTGCGCTTTCTCTGTTTGATACGATTGGTTTGAACCAAGACGACAAAGGCGAAAATGCACTGGTGGTGACGCCATCAGAGCACATGATGGTGCCAAGCTACCCTGGTTTGCCATACGAAGGTGCGACGATCACTTTTGATCGCGATACCGCGCTTTCTCGTGAAGACATGCACTTCATCAGTTGGGAACACCCAATGATCCAAGGTGGTATCGATCTTCTGATGAGTGAAGGTGTGGGTACTTCTGCTGTATCTCTGTTGAAAAACAAGGCGTTGCCAGTTGGTACGATTCTGCTTGAACTGATTTACGCGGTAGATGCGCAAGCACCAAAACGCAGCGGTATCACTCGTTTCTTACCGAAAACGCCAATCCGTCTGATGATGGACTCTCGCGGTAACGATCTATCGGCTCAAGTGGAGTTTGAAGGTTTCAACCGTCAACTTAGCCCAGTAAACCGTCATCTTGGTAGCAAGTTGGTGACGTCTGTGCAAAAAGACGTGCACCGGTTGATTGAAGCGGGTGATGTGCTGGTTGAAGAGAAAGTGGAAGCCGTTCGTAAGCAAGCGCAGCAAGATATGCAGCAAAGCTTGAATGCGGAGCTAGAGCGTTTACAAGCCTTGAAAGCGGTGAACCCAAACATTCGTGATGAAGAGATTGAAGCGATTGAAGCACAAATCAAAGAGCTGACTGGTTACATCAACCAAGCTCAAGTACAGCTCGATTCGCTCCGTCTGATCGTGGTGAGCCACAACTAATCGCATTAAACGCATTAAAAAGGTCTTCAATCGAAGACCTTTTTCTTTATCTACGGTTTGCCTGCGGATTACATCAACCACTTCCACCAAATAAACAAAGCTAAGAAGCCAAACAAGTAAATCAGCCCAGCAATCGATAGCCATTTCAGTTTGCGTCCCACCGCCAGCGGTTCCGGTAAGTCCGTTTTGCTCACTAAGATGTAGTTCAGTAGCGCGAAGAATGGTGTCGTCATAAACGCCAGAACCATCGCGAAGTCGAGCATAGGCAGCAGTGCCGATGCCCAGAATACGACAATACCCAGCGCCAGCAATGATACCGCCAACATAATCGCTGACGTTGCTTTTGGATCGGTTTCCGCTTGAGAGCGCAACAGGCGTTGTGAGTCGGCAATTACGCGCGAGTAACCGTCAATAACAGTAATCGTACTGCCGAAAATACAGAAGAAAGCGATCACCGCGATTAAGTAACGTGACCATTCACCGATGGTCGAAGCGTACAAGCCAACCAACTGATGCGAGAAGCCAACCCCTGAGCTCTTCAGTTCAATTCCAGCACCGTGCAGCATTAACGCACCGAGCGAAACAAACACTAGCGCCAAAATGGCTGTACCGATGTAGCCAACGTTGAAGTCAAACAGAGCAGAGCGAGGTGTTACTTCTTGCTGACTCGACTGGCGCTTTAGCCACGCTGAGGTTAAACACGAAATCTCAATTGGTGCTGGCATCCACCCCATCGTAACCACGATGAAACCAATTGCCGCAATTGACCAAGGGGAAGGTGATTCAAAGTTCGCGACGGGTTCCACTGGGTTACCAAACGCAATTGCAACAGCAAGCAGCGTTGCAATGGTGAGCACGGACATGATCACTTTCGAAAGTGTGTCGAGTGCTTTGTAATGGCCGGCGAATAAAATGATCAAACACGTGACCAAAACGATGATGCTCAACGATGCCATCGACAGTGAAAACGGTATGAAGTAACCCAGCAAGCTCGCACTAAACATCAACAATGCTGCGGTGTTGATCACCGCCGACACCACACTTAAGAACAGAAACAACCAAAGGTAAGGGCGCCCCAGTCTCGCGTAGCCTTCGACTAACGTAAGCCCTGTGCCCATCGTGTATTGCACGCCAGCTCGGAAAAATGGGTATTTAAACAGGTTTACGAGCAGGATGAGTGCGGCAAGTTGCCAGCCATAGATGGCACCCGCTTTGGTTGAGGCTACAAGGTGAGAGCCACCCACCGCCGCAGAAGCCATTAGGATGCCTGGGCCAAGTGAGCGGAAAAATAGCGATATTCTGGATTGGGGTTGATCTGGTACGGCGGATTCCATTTCTTATTGTCCTTTGATGTTGTGTATAGCGGCATAACCTTCCCCGCGAGAACGGTTCGCGGGAATCCAAACGGCGTGAAACCTTATTTAATGTTATGGGGTGCTTTTCCGAACGGAATAAAGTTATTTGGGTAACCACTCTATAAATATCACTCCCGCAGTACTTGTCAAACTATATTTACAAATCAGTTTTTATTTTATTTTTCGAATTTATTGACTTGATTAACCCTGTTGGTTTTGGTGTTTTCATTGGTCGCGAAATTAAAATGCGTTTTGGCTGAGCCCTCGTTATAATCGCGGCGTTTTTATTTTCTAGAGATCCCACCCATGGCAATGCTTGAGTACAACCCACCGACAGATCCTTGGATCGACATCGTTTTTGAGGACGACCATATCTTGGCTGTGAATAAGCCGTCTGGTTTGTTGTCAGTTCCGGGACGTCTTGCAGAACACCATGACAGCATGTGGAGTCGTTTACAGGAGGAGTACCCAGATATCCAAGTCGTGCATCGCTTAGATATGTCGACGTCGGGATTGATGGTACTGGCTAAAAACAAGCGAGCAGAAAGTGCGTTGAAAAAGCAGTTCCAGTTCCGCTTAACGCATAAAATTTACTACGCACGCGTTTGGGGTCATGTCGAGCAGGAAGAGGGCGAAATCGATCTGCCATTGATCTGTGACTGGCCAAACCGTCCGCTGCAAAAAGTGTGTTTTGAAGATGGTAAGCCATCAAAAACTCTCTTCCAAGTCGCGAAGCGAGAAGAACATGAAGACGGCACAAAGACGACCATCGTACGTTTACTGCCTATTACTGGCCGCTCACATCAATTGCGTGTGCACATGCAAGCGTTGGGTCACCCTATTGTTGGTGATGAGTTCTATGCTACCGAAGAAGCCAAAGCCTTCTCTGAGCGTTTGGAACTGCACGCTTCTGAACTGAGCTTCTACCATCCGAAAAGTCACTGGCTCCGCAGTATTTTTGTTCCGTGTGACTTTTACCAGGAAGCCGAAGAGATGATCTTTGACTATTTCGATCCAGAGCGTAAATTACCTGATTACAAAACACTGCCACGCCCATAAATAGATTTCATTAGGCAGTGAACAAGGAGCCGTTATGTCACTGCCTAAAGTGGTCTTTCTCGACCGCGCCACCATTCCCAATCACATTCAAGTCCCGCGCCCTGAGTTTCCTCATCATTGGATGGAGTATGAACTGACACCGCCTGAGTTCGTGGTTGAACGCTTGGCTGATGCCGATATCGTCATCAGCAATAAAGTGGTGTTGGATCAATCGGTACTTTCGCAGCTGCCTCAGCTCAAGATGATTGCTGTTGCGGCGACAGGGTTTAACAATGTCGAAGTGAACTATTGTGCTGAACATGGCATTGCAGTCGCGAACGTGCGTGGTTATGCCACTCAATCTGTTCCTGAGCATGTGATCGCGATGTTGTTTGCTTTGCGTCGAAACTTGTTTGGGTACCATCAAGACATTGCGGCTGGTGAATGGCAGCGTAATAAGCAGTTCTGCTTTTTTACTCATTCCATCGGGGATGTTGGCGGCAGTACACTAGGTGTCGTCGGTAGTGGTGCATTGGGACAAGCCACGGCGAATCTGGCTCAAGCGCTAGGAATGACCGTTTTATTTGCGGAGCGTAAAGGAGCAGCAGAATGTCGACCAGGTTATGTGCCATTTGAGGAAGTGTTGAAACACTCTGACGCGTTGACTTTGCACTGTCCGCTTAACGAGCATACGCAGAATTTGATTGGCAAAGCCGAGTTACAGCAAATGAAACCAAACGCGATTCTAATCAACACCGGTCGTGGCGGTTTGGTTGATGAGCAAGCGTTGGTGGATGCGCTAAAACAGGGTGAGATCGCAGCAGCGGGTTTTGATGTATTTACTCAAGAGCCTGCCGATGAGAGCAACCCTCTGATCGCTAATATTCACTTACCGAATTTGCTGTTAACGCCTCATGTTGCGTGGGGAAGTGATTCGTCGATTCAACGCTTGGCCGACATCCTGATTGAGAACATTAACGCGTTTCAGCGCGGAGACCTCCTCAATCGCCTCGCTTAATGGGCGTTGATTATCCGCATTAAAAAAGCAGACCTAGTGGTCTGCTTTGTCTTTATGGTTTACGAAGGAAGATTAGATTTCTTCTTCGTTTAACGCTTTCAGGATTTGGAAAATTTCACGGTAAGATTTTGCTGGTTTACCGGCTTTTTTCTCTTTCGCTGCTTGTCGTGCAAGTTGACGTAGACGCTGACGATCCGCTTCTGGGTACAATTCCATGACGTCATCAATGGCTTTGTCGCCTTCTTCCACAACGCGATCACGCAGCATTTCCAGTTTATGCAGCGCTGCTGTTGCTTGTGAGTGTTTGTTGCGTACTTTGTCCAATGCCGCTTGGATTGGTTCTGGGTCTTCATAACGCATCAATTTACCGATACGTTGTAGCTGACGACGACGCGCTTCGTTCTTAAAGCGCTGTGCATCGGCAATTGCTTCTCGCAGGTCTTCGCTCAATGGAAACTTTTCGAGAACTGCTGGCTTTAGGCCTACAAGCTCTTCGCCAAGCTTTTGCAGCTCTTCCATGTCTCGCTTCATCTCGGATTTACTTACCCAGATGATCTCTTCTTCTGGTTCCCATGGCGCTTTTTGATTCTTACGTGCCATTTCAGTTGCCTGTGTTTTGATTAATATTATGACTATTTTAACAAGAATCGTGGGGAGAAAGCGAAATTCTTGTTATTCTATTGCGTATTGAATACAAGATGTGAAAGACAATGGATATTAAACAGCAGGTTGCTGAGCAACGTACCGAGCTAGAGCAAGCCGTGGCACGAGCATTGGAGCTCGCGTCGGCGAAGTCGGATGCAGCAGAAGTCGCAATTACTAAAAGCACAGGTTTGAGTGTTTCCACTCGAATGGGTGATGTAGAAAATGTCGAGTTCAACAGTGATGGTGCGCTTGGCATTACCGTTTACCGAGGCCAACGTAAGGGCAGCGCTTCCACATCTGATTTGAGTGAAGCGGCGATTGAACAGACAGTGAATGCCGCGCTTGATATCGCTCATTACACATCTGAAGACCCATTCGCAGGCCCAGCGCCGAAAGAATTTATGGTGAAAGAGGTGCCAGATCTTGACCTTTTCCACCCAGACTCTCCAGACCCAGACTACGCAGCACAAGTGGCGATTGCCGCTGAGAAAGAAGCGCTAAGCTACAGCGATGCAATCAAGCAAAGTGACGGTGCAAGCTACGATAGCCACTATGGCGTCAAAGTGTACGGAAACAGCCATGGTTTGTTAGCAAGCTACGCGTCTAGCCGCCATAGTACAAGCTGCTGCGTTATTGGCGTGGGCAAAAATGGTGAAATGGAACGTGACTACAGCTATACCGTTGCCCGCCATCGCGATGATTTGTGGACGCCAGAAACCGTCGGCCGCAAAGCGGCGGAAAATACTGTAAGCCGACTGGATGCTCAACGATTGAAAACGGGCCAATACCCAATTATGTTTGCGGCAGATGTGGCAACTGGCTTGATTGGTCACCTAGTGATGGCGATCAGCGGTGGCAACCTGTACCGCAAATCTTCTTTCTTACTGGATCACTTGGGTAAACAAGTCTTGCCTGAATGGTTCAATATTTCAGAACGTCCGCATGTATTGCGCGGTTTGGCTTCCAGCCCATTCGATAGCGAAGGTGTTTATACGCAAGATCGTGAAATCATTACCGATGGTGTGTTGGCGACCTATCTACTGACCAGTTATGCCGCTCGCAAGATGAAGATGGATCCAACTGGTCACGCTGGTGGTATTCACAACTGGTACGTGAAGTCGACAGGCCAAAACTTTGAGCAAATGCAGAAGGAATTGGGCACAGGCCTTTTGGTAACAGAAGTGATGGGCCAAGGTGTAAATGTGGTAACGGGTGATTACTCTCGCGGTGCGGCAGGCTTCTGGGTTGAGAACGGTGAAATCCAATACCCAGTCTCTGAAATTACCATCGCCGGTAATCTAAAAGACATGTTCACCAAGATTGTGGCCGTTGGTAGTGATATTGAAACACGCTCACAAATCCAAACCGGTTCTATCTTGCTCGACACAATGAAAGTCGCAGGTGAATAATAGTTACTAGCGCGGAAATACCAAAAAGCCTGATGTATTCATCAGGCTTTTTTAATGTTCATCGTTGGCTACTGGCTTAGATCAGCAAGGTTGCGAGACCGAGGAAAACAGACAAGCCAATCACATCAGTGACAGTCGTCAGTGCCATACCGCCAGCAAGGGCAGGATCGATATTCATCTTCTTCAGAAGGACAGGGATGGTTACCCCTGCAACCCCGGCCACGAACAGGTTGGTCAACATGGCGGCAGAGATGATACCTCCGAGCATCCAGTTACCTTTCCAAACCACAACGATACCACCGATGATCAACGCCCACATGATGCCGTTAAGCAAACCGATTGCGGCTTCTTTCATCAATAGTTCACGTTTGTTCGAATCACCGATATGACCTAAAGCAAGGCCACGAATAACCAGTGCAACGGTTTGGTTACCTGCAACACCACCCATGGATGGCACGATGGTCATCAAGACCGCAATTGCCGCCATTTGGTCCAGCGTGGCTTCAAACATGTTGGAAACCGAAGCTGCAGCTAATGCAGCTAGGACATTGGCTCCGAGCCAAACACTTCGTTTACGCGCGGATTTGAAGACGGGAGCGAAGGTATCTTCGTCATCGTCCATACCCGCCATACTCATCATTGAGTGTTCGGCATCTTCACGAATAACGTCAACCACGTCATCAATGGTGATACGACCAACAAGGTGCTGGTTTTCATCCACTACGGGCGCTGACACCCAATTACGACGTTCAAACAGGCTAGCAACGTCTGAGTCACTGGTGTCAACGGTAATCGCATCGTCAGCATCTTCCATGACGTCGATAATTTTTACGTCGGGTTGGGTCGTGATAAGTGTCGTGATTGGGAGTTCGCCAATCAGTTTGCTTTCGTCATCAATCACGTAGAGCGCATCGGTGGCTTCAGGCAGTTCGCCCTTCATACGCAGATAACGCAGGACTACGTCGACATCAACGTCACCACGAATCGTGATAACGTCGGTGTTCATCAACCCACCAGCGGTGTCTTCAGGATAAGACAGTGCCGTCTCGACGCGAGCACGATCTGCTGAATCCATTTGGGAGAGAACTTCACGAGAAAGATCATCTGGCAAACTACGTAGGACGTACGCAACGTCATCGGTATCCATGCCTTCCGTCGCCTCTGCAAGGTCTTCGGGAGCCATTTTTGATACAAGACTGTCTTTAACGTCTTCGTTTAGTTCGTCAAGAATTTCACCGTAATCTTCGGGGTCGGTAAGTTGCCAAAGAACTTCACGGCTTTTACGTGGGGATGCTTCTAAAAGGTGAGCAATATCCTCAGGTTCCATGTCCTGAAGCTGACGACGAACATGGACGAAGCGGCCGTTTTCCAGCGCTTCTGTGACTTCTTGGAGGGCTTGGTGAGCTTGGTCGAATTCTATTTGCTCTGCCATTCGTTCCTCCCAATTCCTGATATTTACAATGCTTTGAATAATAACTTAATTCTAGGCACCTTTTAATAACAACTTGTGAAACAGGACAAAATTATTTGCTGAGTGACCAGAGCAGTCGCAAAGATTTGGGAGAGATATCGCTGTACTTTTTAGCTAGGAAAGGGGATTGCGCTCTATTCAGTTTGGAGGCTAGAGATTGGAACTAAAAAAGCGAGTAAATTACTCGCCTTCGTCAAACTTGTCTTCAATCAGATGACATACAGCGTCGAGTGCCAACTCTGCTTGATCGCCTGTGGCATGAATCGTTACGTATTGTCCTTGAGCCGATTCCAACATCAGCAGCCCCATCACGCTGTCTGCGGTGGCGGTTTTGTCTTCTTCGTTGTCGATGGTTACTACAGCATCAAAGCTTTGCGCAAGTTCTACCAACTTAACTGCAGCGCGTGCGTGTAACCCAAGACGATTTTGAATCAATACTTTACGACTTAACTCCACTGCTACTCCTTAGCATTTTTCTCGAGCGAGGTGTGACGAATCTGAACTTGATGCCCTTTATCCGCAAAGTACTCGCCAATCTGTTGGGTTAAATACACTGAGCGGTGCTTGCCGCCAGTACAGCCAATGGCTACGGTGAGATAGCTGCGATTATTTTTTTCGAGCAAAGGTAGCCAAGTTTCAATAAAACTTTCTATCTGGTACTTGAGGCTCAATACCGACTGGTGCTGCTCCAAAAACGCAGCGATAGGAGCATCTAAACCCGTCAGTGGGCGCAGTGCAGGTTCCCAGTGTGGGTTCGGTAGGAATCGCACATCAAATACGTAATCTGCATCAGACGGAAGGCCGTATTTAAAGCCGAATGATTCAAACACCATCACCAAGCCTTTGCGATCACGTCCTTCTACTCGCATGCGAACTGTTTCACTCAGTTCATGCAAAGATTGACCACTACTGTTGAGGATTAAATCCGCATGCGCTTTTAGTGGTGTCAGGATCTCTTTTTCTCGCTCGATAGCTTGATCGAGCGATAGCGACTGACCGCCTAATGATAGCGGGTGGATGCGACGAGTTTCGCTGTAGCGTTTGAGCAAGGTTTCTTTATTAGCGTCTAAGAAAAGTACGGTTACATCGAGTTCAGTTTTTAGCTGCTCTAACGTGCCAGTCAGTTCTTTGAGCTTTTTTGGGATGTTGCGGATATCAATGCTCACCGCAACATTTTGCTTGCTGTCAGCGATGGAATGCACAAACGCATCCAATAGGTTTACTGGTAGGTTGTCGACACAGTAGTACCCTAAGTCCTCTAGCACGCGCAACGCAATACTTTTGCCTGCACCAGAGTGCCCGCTAACAACAATTAATCGCATGGTGATCGTCCTGCTTATTGGTGAATCATGATGTCGTAGAGTTCTTCATCACTCTGAGCATTGCGTAGCAATTTCAGTACTTGCTTGTCGCTCAGACGTTCTGCCATAGAGGATAGAGTCTTGAGGTGCTCTTTGCACTGTTCTTCTGGTACAAGGAGTGCAAACAAAAGGTCGACAGGTCGATTGTCAATCGCATCAAATTCAATTGCTTCATCGCATTGCAGAAGTACCGCAATGGCTTTGTCGCTAGATTGCATTCGTGCATGTGGGATTGCAATACCGTTTCCGATACCAGTACTGCCCATTTTCTCTCTGTTGAGCATGCACTCAAACAGCTCGGTAGAATCTTGGCCCGTGTGTTCAGCGACGATTTGGCTGATCATTTCGAGGGCGCGTTTTTTACTCGTACAGTGGACTGCACTTTTCGTGCAGTCCAATGACAGTATTTCGCTCAGTTGCATGATTAATGACTGTTTAATTTTTCTTTGTGCTTATTAAGTTGGCGAACCAATTTATCTACCAGCGAATCGATCGCGGCATACATATTCTCGTCATCGGCTGATGCGTGGATTTCGCCATGATTTACGTGGAGTGTAGCTTCCGCGATTTGGTTAATTTTTTCAACTTTAAGTACAACTTGTACTTGATTGATATGGTCGAAGAACCTTTCGAGCTTCTGAAACTTAGATTGAACATAGTCTTGCATTGAATCGGTAAGATCAACGTGATGGCCTTGAATATTGATTTGCATAGACTTTCCTTTTCAGTTAGTGCCTTAAAGTAGGCGTTTACGCTGACTTGAAGGGGCAATACCCAAGGATTCTCGATATTTAGCTATCGTACGTCTTGCGACCTGAATCCCTTGGTCAGCCAGAAGAGCAGCAATCTTACTGTCACTAAGTGGTTTAGCAGTATTCTCTGCCGCGACCAGTTTCTTAATGAGTGCACGGATTGCTGTTGACGAACATTCTCCGCCATTGTCTGTACTGACGTGGCTGGAGAAGAAGTACTTCAATTCAAAAATGCCACGTGGCGTATGCATGAACTTTTGTGTCGTAACACGAGATATTGTGGATTCATGCATGTCCACCGCCAAGGCTACATCATTGAGTACCATTGGCTTCATGGCTTCTTCACCATACTCGAAGAAATCTTGTTGATGTTCAACAATACATCTTGCAACTTTGAGTAGCGTCTCGTTTCTGCTCTCTAAGCTCTTAATTAACCATTTTGCCTCTTGCAAATTGCTGCGAATGTACTGGCTATCCGCACTGTTGCCTTTGCCTAATTGAGCGTATTGTTGGTTAACTTTTAACTTTGGAATGCTGTCAGGGTTGATGGAAACGGTCCATTTCCCATGATCTTTAAATACCGATACGTCCGGAATGACGTATTCTGTGTCGTCTGGGGTAATGCGGCTGCCCGGACGAGGATCTAACTGTTGGATCAGTTTTAATACTTCGCGTAGATCCGCTTCTTTTAGCTTAGTTTCTTTGATGACCAGTTTGTAATCGCGATTACCAAGGTGATCGATGTGATCGGCAAGAATCATTTTGGCTTCCGCAAGCCAAGGCGTGTCTTCTGGGAAGGTTGCAAGTTGCAGGAGTAAGCATTCTTGCAGGTTCCGCGATGCCACACCAAGCGGGTCAAACTGTTGGATGCGTTTGCGCACGGCTTCGACTTCATCCAACTCAATATCTTCGTTGTCGAAGCTTTCGTGAATCTCTTCAGGAGATAGGGTCAGATAGCCGTAATCGTCAATCGCATCAATGATGGCAATGGCAATCGTACGGTCGGTCTCACTGAAAGGCGTTAAGTCGAGTTGCCACATTAAGTAATCGTGCAGCGATTCTGTGGTTTCGCCTTGGTAGACCGGCATATCATCGTCTAACGCTAAACCGGTACTGCCCGTATTTGCGCTGTAGACATCATCCCAAGTTGTGTCGATTTCAAGCTCTGAGCTGATTTCGGACTTTTCGATGACGTCAGAACTATCAGGAACTTCGATTTCTGTTGGCTCGTTAGCACTGTTGTCAGCAGTTTCGAGTGCTGATTTGTCTTCACCATTTGCTTGAGGTTCTTCGTGGCCTTCTTCAACTTCCAATAGCGGGTTTGAGTCCAACGCTTCTTGGATTTCTTGTTGAAGATCGAGAGTCGACAACTGCAGCAAGCGAATCGCTTGTTGCAACTGTGGCGTCATGGCTAACTGTTGACCTAGCTTGAGTTGTAATGAAGGTTTCATTCAGTGTTACTTACCTTGTAATGCTCAGAATCTTACCGTTCCTAATGTAATCATAGACGGAATTGTTCGCCGAGATAAACTTGTTTCACCTGTTCATTGTTCAGAACTTCTTCCGGAGTTCCCGATGCAATGAGGTGCCCTTGGCTTACGATATAGGCTTTTTCACATACGTCCAGTGTTTCACGTACGTTATGGTCTGTGATTAATACACCAAGGCCACGATCGCGTAGGTGCTCGATGATTTTCTTGATGTCATTAACCGAAATAGGGTCGACACCTGCGAAAGGTTCATCCAACAAAATGAATTGTGGGTTTGCCGCAAGAGCTCGAGCGATTTCTACTCGGCGACGTTCACCACCCGATAGTGCCATACCCGCACTGGTTCTTATGTGCTGTATGTGGAATTCTTCCAACAAATCTTCCAGCTTGTCCTGACGCTCTTCGCGGGTCATTTCTTGGCGAGTTTCCAATACGGCCATGATGTTATCTTCCACGGACAGTTTGCGGAAAATCGACGCTTCCTGCGGTAGATAGCCAATACCCATGCGAGAGCGGCTGTGCATTGGTAAAATACTGATGTCTTTGTCGTCGATGGTGATGGTGCCTTCATCGCGAGGTACCAGACCAACAATCATGTAAAACGAGGTGGTTTTACCAGCACCGTTAGGACCAAGTAAACCCACAATCTGACCAGATTCTACTTCTAAGCTAACATCGGTGACGACTTTGCGCTTTTTGTAGCTTTTTGCGAGATTTTTTGCACTCAGTACCGCCATATTAGTTCTCTATCTGATTTGGTTGCAAAATCGTGGTTACACGCTCGTTTTTAGAGCTGTCAGCCACCAACTTCTGTTGACCGATTTGGTAACGAATCGATGAGCCTTTGATGGTGTTACCATCTTGAGCGAGCTGTGCTTGGCCTTTCATGGTCAGTTCGTCAGTCGAGATGCGGTAATCGAGCTCGGTTGCTTGACCACTTAACGTTTTACCATCGTCCATCAGCTGCGAAAATGTCGCAGGCTTACCAAATGCTTGAATTTGTTTGATTGCTTCCGTTTTTGGATCGCGAGTGACGACAATTCTATCTGCATCGATATTGATGCTGCCTTGCTTAAGCGAGACATCACCTTTAAAAATGACCTGGTTACTCTTCATGTCCACCTGTTGGGTGTCAGAGTTAATGTAAACCGGCTGTTGAGTATCCGACTTAAGTGCAAACGCTTGAGGCGCTGCTAATACTAGTGCCAGTAGACTAAGGTGTAACGGTTTCATATCGACCTTGAACTTCATTCGTTAGAGTCGCGGTGTGCTGTTTTAAGTTTCCGTGCATCGCGCCTCCAGTAGTTTCAAATTGCGGTCCAACCAACATTACTTGTTGATCGGCTTTAAAATCACGATTGGTTAGATTGATGACCAACTTATCGGTCGCCATCGTATCGAAACTGGCGCCCGGTAATAGGTTTTGCATTAAGACCTTGTCGTACAAAGTCAGCACTTGGTCTTCATCTAAAACAGCTCTTGTGGCTGTTACCTTCCACTCGACGACGTTACCTTCTCGGTAAACCATCAAGGTAGGGCTGTTAAAAATCGTTTCTCCACTCTTAGCATAGTAATCTAAGTTGTTGGAGCGGATGATGTAACTACGTACACCATCTTCACCATAGGTGATGTTTTCTAAACCAGTTCCGCTGAACAATGGCAGCTCGGTGTCTGGGGCTACTTGAATTGCATCGTTACCTTTTGGTGTGAGCAGGTAATAACCACACCATGCGACGACGAAAACCAAGAGCAAATAAATAAGGCGAGTAAAACTCATATATTAAAGGCCTTTTGTTTAGCTCAGTACTTCCCTGACTATTGCCTTAATCTGTGTAATCAATCGTTTGAATGTTTCGTGTTGCCGATATTACATCACACCAGCTTTTAGTAAATCATGCATATTTAATGCGCCAACGATTTTATCTTCTTTGCATAGGATAAGTGCGTTGATGTTTTTGTTCTGCATTAAGTTCAATCCTTCCACTGCTAACATTTCTGGATGTGCCGTGGTTGGATTTTTCGTCATGACTTCACCAATAGCCGTGGTATGAATATCAATGCGCTTATCCAAAGTGCGGCGTAAGTCACCATCGGTGAATATACCAAGCATAGCATCGTGCTCGTCCACGATGGCGGTCATTCCCAAACCTTTCTCTGAAATCTCCAAAAGTGCATCGCGAATCAACGCATCTGGAGACACTTTCGGTAATGCATTTCCGAAGTGCATAATATCAGACAGCTTAAGTAGCAATTTTCTTCCTAAAGCACCACCAGGATGTGAGAGAGCGAAGTCTTCTGCTGAGAATCCACGCGCTTGAAGTAGGGCAACTGCTAGCGCATCGCCCATTACTAAAGTTGCTGTAGTACTGCTGGTTGGTGCAAGGCCAAGTGGGCAAGCTTCTTGAGGGACAGTGATTTGCAAGTGCAAGTCAGCCAGTTTGGCCATGTTGGATTCTGGCTTGCCCGTCATGCTAATGATTTTAATGTTCAAACGCTTTAGAACTGGGAAGAGAGACAAGATTTCATGGGACTCGCCAGAGTTAGAAATGGCGATAACAATGTCACCCGCACTGATCATACCCAAGTCACCATGCGCTGCTTCACCCGGGTGAACAAAAAACGCTGATGTACCTGTGCTGGCAAGCGTTGCTGCAATCTTGTTGCCAATGTGGCCTGATTTGCCCATACCCATCACGACAACTTTGCCGCTATTGGAAAGGATCAATTCGCAAGCTTGTTCAAACTGCTCATCAAAGTATTTGTCTAGCTCTTGCAGAGCCGCGACTTCGATATCAAGAACTTGTTTAGCTGCAGCGCGAAAATCAAATGGATTGGACATATCAGGGCTCCAATTTGTCTCTACTTATTAATGGTATTAAGCGGCCATGTTGGCAAATAGGTACACTTGGTAACCCAAGAAACACGTAAACAGAATCGCCCCTTCGAGGCGGTTGATGCTGCGTGATTTACCTAAACACATTGCTACTAACAACAGTGACACGCCAAGCATGACCCAGAAGTCACGTCCCATTGCGTATTCACTTAGTGTGGATGGGTTAATGATGCCAGGAAGGCCCATTACCGCCAAAATATTGAAAACGTTCGAGCCGATGATGTTACCAACTGCCATGTCGTCTTCGCCTTTCAGTACACCAGCAAGTGATGCTGCAAGTTCAGGAAGACTCGTACCGATGGCAATAATTGTCAGACCGATCACTAGGTCGCTCATGCCGAAATGCTTAGCAATAATAACTGCATTGTCGACCAGCAGGCTTGCTGCCAAAGGAAGCAATATTAAACCGATAACCACCCACATGATGGCCTTAGGGTTGCTAACGCCTTGTGGGATTTCTGATTCTTGATCTTCAAGAAACGCATCGCCAGATTTTTGTTCTTTGCGGCTGATTTGCAACATAGCAAATAAAAAAGCACCAAACAGAACAAATAGTAAGACACCTTCATAAAAACCAAGGTGGCTATTCCACAGTAAAATCCCGGCTAGTACGGTTACTGCGATCATTAATGGTAATTCGCGACGGATAACTGCAGAACTAATAGAAAGAGGTTTGATCAGCGCAGTAATACCTAGGATTAGGGCAATATTAGCAATGTTTGAACCCAAAACGTTACCGACAGCGGTATCGGTTTTACCGTCCCAAGCGGCTGTTGCTGACACCATCATTTCTGGTGCTGATGAGCCCATTGCAAGAATGGTCATACCGATCACTAAGGGTGAAATACCGACGTTGCGGGCTATAGCTGCAGAACCAAAAACAAGTTTATCTGCGCTCCAAACAAGTAAAACAAGACCGACGATAAGCAACGCTACGGCTTCGAGCATGAGAATTCCTAAGTATTAAATGAGTGAAATGAGTAACCGCTAATTTTGACCTTTTGCAGCTTAAAATGGAAGATAAACAACGAATAAATTAAAGGTTAGTAACGAAAATGTATGTAATTGTCACTCATTCAATCATTGCAAATAAAGTGACGATTCTGGTCTAGGATTTAAACACTTGGTGACGATCAGGCCATAATTTATGGAGAATAGCTTGAATTTGGTCGGCTTTATTTAATCGAACAGTGCTTTAAATTCCAAGCCAATGTGCTTATGATTGCAGCCTAATAAATGTACCGAAGCGGCGATAAGGGAACCCTTAGCGCTATTCGGAAGTGGATTGACTTGACAACTCTGCGAGCGTTAATGCTCTGACAGTAGAAGAGATGATATGTCGAACAACGATTTAGTCACCGTGAACAACCTCACTTTTTCACGAGGAAATCGCACGATCTTTGATGGTATTGATCTGCATGTTCCTGAAGGTAAAGTGACGGCGATTATGGGACCATCGGGAATCGGTAAAACGACACTGCTCCGTTTAATTGGCGGTCAGTTGTATCCCGAACAAGGAGAGATTTGGTTTGATGGTGACAACATTCCGACTCTTTCTCGCAAAAAACTCTACAACGCTCGTAAGAAAATGAGCATGCTGTTTCAATCCGGGGCTCTATTCACGGATTTGAATGTGTTTGACAATGTGGCCTTTCCACTGCGTGAACACACCAATCTTTCAGAAGATTTGATTCGTACTATGGTGCTGCTTAAGCTCGAAGCGGTTGGTCTGCGCGGAGCTGCGCAATTAATGCCAAGTGAGCTTTCGGGCGGTATGGCGAGGCGCGCCGCATTGGCTCGTGCCATCGCACTTGACCCTGATTTAATCATGTTCGATGAACCATTTGTGGGACAAGACCCCATTACCATGGGGGTTTTGGTTGAGTTGATCAAAGACTTAAACCAAGCTCTAGGCCTTACGTCTATTGTGGTATCACACGATGTACCGGAGGTCATGAGTATTGCTGATTGGGTTTACCTACTAGCAGATGGCAAGATCATCGCGTTTGGCACGCCAGAGGAGTTGAGTCAAAACCCAGACCCGCGAGTGCAGCAGTTCTTACAAGGTGATGCAGATGGCCCAGTGCCGTTTCGTTTTCCTGCGCAAAGTATCGAAAAGGATCTATTTGATGGTCGCTAGCTTTATTCAATTTGTCGCTTCATTAGGAAAACGCACGCTCGCCATCTGTGAAGCTTTTGGCCGTGCAACCTTGATGCTTGTTGGCGCTATCTTCTCTAAGCCTCAACCCTCTAAAAGTTTTCCTCTACTCATCAAACAGTTGTATTCCGTTGGCGTGCAATCACTGGCTATTATCGTCGTGTCTGGTTTGTTTATCGGCATGGTTCTTAGCTTGCAAGGCTATGTAGTGCTGGTGGATTACGGCGCGGAAGGCAGTCTTGGTCAGATGGTCGCGTTGTCACTACTGCGTGAACTTGGGCCGGTGGTTACTGCGCTTCTTTTCGCTGGACGTGCAGGCTCTGCGCTGACGGCAGAAATTGGTTTGATGAAAGCGACTGAGCAGCTTTCAAGCTTAGAAATGATGGCGGTTGACCCACTGAAACGAGTGATTGCACCACGTTTTTGGGCTGGGGCTATCTCAATGCCACTACTTGCGATGATCTTCATGGCTGTTGGCATCTGGGGGGCACAGCTCGTCGGTGTGGATTGGAAAGGTGTGGATCACGGCAGCTTTTGGGCAGCCATGCAATCTTCTGTTGAGTTGGGACAAGATATCGGCAACAGCATGATCAAATGCTTTGTGTTTGCCATTACGGTAACTTGGATTGCTCTATTTAATGGCTACGATGCGATTCCTACCTCGGAAGGGATCAGCCGAGCAACTACGCGCACTGTTGTGCATTCTTCTTTAGCAGTACTGGGACTAGACTTTGTACTGACCGCATTGATGTTTGGGAATTAATCATGCAACAAACACGTAAAACAGAATTATGGGTTGGCAGCTTTGTATTAGCGGGAATTTGCGCGATTCTTGTGATGATTTTTCAAGTTGCTGACGTAAAAAGCATTGGCTCTGGTGATACTTACACCCTCAAAGCCGAGTTCGATAATATTGGCAGCTTGAAAGTACGCTCTCCGGTGAAAGTTGGAGGCGTGGTTATCGGTCGTGTAAGTAACATTACTCTGAATCCAGATAACTTATTGCCAGTGGTCAGCTTGTCAATTAACAGCCAGTACAATCAATTTCCAGAAACATCCAGCGTACAAATTCTAACGTCAGGGTTGATCGGTGAGCAGTACATTGGTTTAGTACCAGGGTTTGTTTTTGATGACGAAGCTATGCTGGTAGACGGAGATACCATCGAAGACACTAAATCTGCGTTAGTACTTGAAGACTTAATTGGTCAGGTACTTTACAGCGTTGGTGGTTCAGACGGTTCAAGTAAGGAATAACTATGTTAGCTAGACTATTACTTTCATTTTCAGTGGTGCTTACCGCTTTTGGTGTTGGCGCGGCAGAAGTGGATAAAACTCAGCCATATCAAATGATGAAGCAAGTGGCTGAAGTGACATTTGCCCGACTAAAAGCAGAACAGCCAAAAATCAAACAAGATCCTAATCTATTAAAGGTGATTGTTGAGCAAGAGCTGATGCCTTACGTCAACGACCGTTACGCAGCACTGAAACTGCTTGGCCCTAACTTGAAAGGGGCAAAACGTGAAGACGTGCTAGAGTTTGTCGATGCGTTCCGTGCTTACTTGATTGCGTCTTACGCACAAGTATTGACGCAATACAGCGATCAACAAATTGAGTTTGGTCCAGAGCCGAAATTAGACGACTCTAAGCGTATTACCAGCATCAAAGTTGAGATCATTGATGCGCCTCGTCCAAACATCAAACTAGAATTTAAACTGCGTAAAGACAACAAAACTGACGAATGGGAAGCGTTCGACATGGTTGCAGAAGGCATTAGTTTACTTTCAAGTAAGCAATCTGAGTGGAACACCAAAATTCGCCAAGACGGTATTCTTGCGGTAGCGCAAGACCTTGAAAAACTTGCAGCGGAGCCAATTCGCTTTGAGGCGAAAAAGTAATGGCTCAGTCTCACGCACAGTGGCAGTTGCAACAAGACACGTTAACACTAACGGGGGCGCTGGATAGAGACTCAGTGCCGTCATTGTGGGCCTTTGCCCAGCAGTGGAAACCGTCGCAAAAAGAACTGGAATGCTCACTAGAAGAGATCGAACGAGTCGACTCTGCAGGAATGGTGATGTTAATCCACTTATTAGAGCATGCAAAAAAGCAAAACTGTCATATAATGCTCAGTTTCGTGCCGGCGCAACTGCGCACTTTGTTTCAACTTAGCAACGTTGAATCTTTAGTGGCCAAACACATAAAGAATTATCAGGGGTAAATTGTGGACAGCGCAAAAGTACAACAGTTATTAGAAGAAGCACTAAACCTTCAAGAAGTGCATGTAAAAGGTGAAGGTAGCCACTATGAAGTGGTTGCTGTTGATGCTTGTTTCGAGGGAATGAGCCGCGTTAAGAAGCAGCAATTGATTTATGGTCCTCTGATGGAATACATCCAGCGTAACGACATTCACGCATTATCGATCAAAGCGTTCACACCGGAAGAGTGGGCTCGTGATAAGAAACTGATGTCGCTTTAAGGTTTATTGATGGAAAAGTTTCGAGTTATTGGGTCAGATAAACCACTAGTTGGTGAAGTGACCATTTCTGGTGCAAAAAACGCAGCACTGCCTATTTTATTTGCGTCTATCTTGGCTGAAGAGCCTGTAGAAGTGGCAAACGTACCACATCTTCGCGATATCGACACAACCATGGAGCTACTAAAACGCCTTGGCGCTAAAGTAAGCCGTAACGGTTCTGTTCACGTCGATCCAAGCAGCATCAATGAATATTGCGCTCCTTATGATTTAGTTAAAACCATGCGTGCTTCTATCTGGGCGTTAGGCCCACTTGTGGCTCGTTTTGGTCAAGGTCAAGTTTCTCTACCTGGTGGTTGTGCTATCGGCGCACGTCCAGTTGACTTGCACATTACTGGCCTGGAACAACTAGGCGCCACCATCACACTTGAAGATGGTTACGTGAAAGCTGAAGTTGATGGTCGTCTGAAAGGCGCGCACATCGTGATGGACAAAGTGAGCGTTGGCGCGACCATTACCATCATGTGTGCAGCAGCTCTGGCTGAAGGTACTACAACGTTAGATAACGCAGCGCGCGAACCTGAAATCGTCGATACGGCGGATTTCCTAAATAAACTTGGCGCGAAAATCTCTGGCGCGGGTACAGACACCATCACTATCGAAGGTGTTGAGCGCTTAGGTGGCGGCAAGCACAGTGTCGTAGCAGACCGTATTGAAACGGGGACATTCCTAGTAGCTGCAGCGGTATCTGGCGGTAAAGTGGTTTGTCGTAATACCAACGGTCACTTGCTTGAAGCGGTTCTAGCGAAGCTAGAAGAAGCGGGCGCATTGGTGGAGACAGGCGAAGACTGGATCTCTGTTGATATGACAGACCGCGAGTTAAAAGCAGTAAGTATTCGCACTGCGCCTCACCCTGGTTTCCCGACAGACATGCAAGCGCAATTTACGCTATTGAACATGATGGCGAAAGGCGGCGGCGTGATCACTGAAACTATCTTTGAAAACCGCTTTATGCACGTGCCTGAGCTGATGCGTATGGGGGCGAAAGCGGAGATTGAAGGTAACACGGTTATTTGTGGTGACGTTGAATCTCTAAGTGGTGCACAAGTGATGGCAACGGATCTACGTGCTTCGGCAAGTTTGGTGATTGCTGGTTGTATCGCGAAAGGCGAAACCATCGTAGATCGTATTTATCACATCGATCGCGGTTATGACAAAATTGAAAATAAACTGGCTGCACTCGGCGCAAATATTGAGCGAGTGAGCTAGTCAAGTTAAACTGCACAGCAGGTGACTTGGATATGAAGAGAGCCGAAACTCAGGTTTCGGCTTTTTTATATCGCGCTTTCTGTCATAGTTTCTGACTATGTAAAAAGCGATATTAATAGCTGTATCTGGCAAAAGCCGGTTCCTGGAGAACAAGAATGATTGCACTGTTACGTGTATTTGCTGTCGCAATTTTCGCAATTGTGATGTTTATTGGTGGTTGTGGTTACTGCCTATTAAGCCCTCGAAATCCTAAACACGTTTTCACATTTGGCCGCTTGTTTGCCAAGATGTCTCGCGTATTTGGGGTAACGCTAGAATTACGTATTCCTGAAGATGCGTACTCTCGTGGTCAGCACGTTTACATCGCTAACCACCAAAACAACTGGGACATGTTTACTGTGTCTGCGGCAGTGACACCGAAAGTGGTGACCGTCGGTAAGAAAAGCCTAGCGTGGATGCCATTGTTTGGTCAGCTTTACTGGTTGACAGGCAATATTCTGATTGACCGTGCAAACCGTTCAAAAGCGAAAGGTACCATCGACCAAGTGGTTAACAGCATGAAAGAAAGTGATGTGTCGGTTTGGATGTTCCCAGAAGGTACACGCTCACGTGGTCGTGGTTTGCTGCCGTTTAAAACGGGTGCGTTCCATGCGGCAATCGGCGCTGAAGTGCCAATTATTCCAATCGTATGTAGCTCCACTGACCACATTAAACTTAACCGCTGGAACAATGGTCATGTGATTGTTGAAATGTTGCCACCGGTGAGCACTGAAGGTTACGGTAAAGATGGCATTCGTGAACTCGCAAATGTATGCCGCGAGCAGATGAAGGAAAAGCTAGAAGCGCTGGATGAAGAAGTAAAACAGCGTAACGCCGCTTAAACGGGTTAAATACCGAATACAAAAATGGGTAGCTAAGGCTACCCATTTTTTATTCATTCAATCTGATATCGCAATTATTTGCGAACCGCGATTGCTTCAATTTCGATACCTACGTCTTTTGGTAGACGTGCAACTTCAACACAAGAGCGAGCAGGGTAGTTTGCTACTTCGTGCTCATCAAAGAATTTGCCGTACACTTCGTTTACTGTACCGAAGTCGTTTAGATCTTTAACGAAAACCGTCATTTTCACGATGTCTGACACTTTAAGACCAGATGCTTCAACAACCGCTTTTACGTTGTCTAGAGATTGACGAGCTTGTTCTGCGATGTCAGCAGACACTTCACCTGTCGCTGGGTTTACTGGAATTTGACCAGAAGTTAGAACCATGTTGCCTAGATCTACGCCTTGAACGTAAGGACCGATTGCTGCTGGTGCAGACTCAGTGTGAAGTACTTTCGTCATTTGATTTTTTCCATCTGTTTTAGGGGAAGAAAGAGTATACCCAAGCCTTATTAATATGCTTGAAGGTAATCAGTTTGCCTTTAAACCTGCGGCAGGTAAAGAGCAAAATACCCTGCCAAGACAGGGTATTTCATGCGTATGAGAGTTCGGAGCGTTGGCGAGATTATCGCTCAGTCACAATCTCACGTGAGAATACTTTCTCACAGTATTTGCACTTCAAACGAATCTCTTCTTTCTTTTCGAAAACTTTAAAACTGCTTTCTACTGGCTCGTTGTGAGAGATACAGTTTGAGTTTGGACACTCAAACACGTTGTTGATTTTCTCTGGCAACTCTAGAGCCAGTTTTTTCACGACTTCGTAGTTTTCGATTTGGTTTACCGTCGCGTGCGGTGCGTACAGCGCCAGTTTGCTTGCTTGTTCTTCATTGATGAACACGTTCTCAATCTTCAGCAAGTCTTTGTGACCCAGAGCTGAAGATGGCAAGTTCAGACCAATCGTTACACGTTGAGAAGAATTGTGCATATCGAACAATTTCAGCACTTTGATACCAATTTGTGCTGGAATGTGGTCGATGACGGTGCCGTTTTTGATTGCTTCTACCTGCAATTGAGTTTCTTTAGCCATGTTTTTATCTCCTCGATTACAGTGTTTCGTTTAGAACCAAAGCCAACAGCGCTTGGCGAGCGTACACGCCATTTTGTGCCTGCTGGAAGTAGTACGCGTGTGGGGTTTTATCTACGTCTGTCGTGATTTCATCAACACGAGGTAGCGGGTGCAGTACTTTTAGATTTTCACGCGCGCCTTCCAATAGAGCCGCCGTCAGAATGTAAGCTGACTTGATGTGCGCATATTCAGACTCGTCGAAACGCTCTTTTTGAACGCGAGTCATGTAAAGAATATCGAGCTCAGGAATTACCGCTTCCATCTCTGTGTGTAGGCTGTATTCAATGCCAGCTTCATCGAGTTCTTCGCAGATGTACTCTGGCATCGCCAATGCGTCTGGAGCGACAAAGTAGAAGCGGATGTTATTGAACTTCGCCAGTGCTTGAGTCAGTGAGTGAACGGTGCGGCCGTATTTTAAATCGCCGACAAATGCTACGTTTAGGTTGTCTAAGCGACCTTGCGTTTCCGCGATGGTGTAGAGGTCAAGCAGAGTTTGTGTTGGGTGTTGGTTAGCACCGTCGCCCGCGTTAATCACTGGAACGCCATTCGAAAACTCGGAAGCAAGGCGCGCTGCACCTTCTTGAGGGTGGCGCATCACAAATGCATCGACGTATGAAGAGATAACTTGTACAGAATCAGAAAGCGTTTCCCCTTTCTTCGCCAGAGACGTATTACCATCGTTATCAAAACCAATGACATCACCACCAATGCGTTGAATCGCGGTCTCAAATGACAAGCGAGTACGCGTTGATGGCTCAAAGAAACAGCTCGCAACGACTTTGTTTTTAATCAGTTCTGGTCGAGGTTCCTTCTTCAGATTACCTGCTGTTTCGACGATAAGTTCCAGCTCTTCACGAGAAAGCTCTGGAATAGAGATGATGTGCTTCTGGTAAAGCGAGTTCGCCATGATCTTCTTCCCTATAACAGTGATGACTATCTCCAAAATTGACCGCTGAGGAATTTTGGACATAAAAAAACCTCCCCAAATGGGGAGGTTTAAAAATCGATAGAATTAACGAAAATAACACCACGTAAGCGTAGTCGCTTAGTTAGAGCAAATCGCGTTTTTACGTCAGCAATCAGCTTGGTCATTTCTTAATCCTCAGACAAATTGCCGAGCATTATACGCCTAACTTTTGCGAGCGCAAGCGATTACATCATGCTTTTTGCTTTCCAAAAAACACTAACTTCCTAGCGTTGCAACCATAATGGCTTTGATTGTGTGCATGCGGTTTTCTGCTTCATCAAAGACGATAGAGTACTCTGACTCAAACACATCTTCGGTGACTTCTAGGCCTTTCATGCCGTATTTCTCTGCGATTTCTTTACCGACAGTGGTTTCGTCATTATGGAACGCAGGTAGACAATGCATAAATTTCACGTGTGGATTACCCGTCTGCTTGATGACATCCATATTGATTTGATAAGGCGTCATAAGCGCGACACGCTCATCCCATGCTTCTGCTGCTTCACCCATTGAAACCCAAACATCAGTGTAGAGGAAATCACAGCCTTTCACGCCCTCTTCGACGTTTTCCGTCAAGGTGATTTTCGCGCCGGTTTGTTTAGCAATGTCTTGGCAAGTCGCGACAAGATGTTCTTCTGGCCAGAATGCTTTTGGTGCCACTAGGCGAATGTCCATGCCCATTTTCGCTGCGCCAACCATCAATGAGTTACCCATGTTGTTACGAGCGTCGCCAAGGTACGCGAAGGTCATTTCGTGGAGTTGTTTGCCACGACCATGTTCTTGCATGGTAAGGAAATCTGCGAGGATTTGCGTTGGGTGGAACTCGTCAGTTAATCCGTTCCAAACCGGCACGCCCGCATGAGCGCCAAGCTCTTCCATAATGGATTGACCAAAGCCGCGGTATTCGATGCCGTCATACATGCGACCTAAGACGCGCGCGGTATCTTTCATCGATTCTTTATGGCCGATTTGAGATCCTGAAGGACCGATATAGGTGACTTGTGCGCCTTGATCAAAGGCGGCGACTTCAAACGCACATCGGGTTCGAGTAGAAGATTTCTCAAAGATGAGTGCAATGTTTTTACCTTGAAGTGTCTTCTGCTCTGTTCCTGCATATTTTGCTTTTTTTAGCTCTGCAGACAGTTCGAGCAAGAACTGGATTTCTTTGGTTGAGAAATCCAATAGCTTCAAAAAGTTGCGGTTACGTAAATTGAAAGCCATAGCTCGTCCCTTAGTACGTGTGATTGAATTGAGTCATTGCATTAAAACATATAAATGCTTTATTTGTGAATAATTATTTTAAAGTAAAACTAAAAAAGGTTGATGCATTCACATCAACCTTAGTTTTTATTCACTTAATGTAAAAGGTGAATCGGCTATATATCGTCTCGTTCTATTGGACAGCTCATACAGCGAGCACCACCACGACCACGACCCAATTCGTTACCAGGAACTGTCAACACTTGGATGCCAGCTTTGTCGTACTTCTCGTTGGTGTAGACGTTGCGCTCGTAACCAATCACAACGCCTGGTTTCACAGTTAACACGTTGTTCGCGTCATTCCATTGCTCGCGCTCTGCTTCGTAGCTGTCACCGCCTGTGGTGATGATTTTAAGCTGATCAAGACCAAGAGCGGATTCAATCGCGTGTAGGTAGTTGTGTGACGCTTCGACATGCATTTCACCGTCTGTGCCTTTCGGGGTCAGACGCCATGTATCCAGATCCTTGCGCATGATTTCTGGGTAGACTGAGAAAGTATCCACATCCATATGTGTCATGACCGTATCTAAGTGCATACAAGAACGGTGCTTAGGCAGGTCAATGGCGATCACTTCGCTCGCTTGCCCTGCTTTAAACAGGCTTGCCGCTAAGTTTTCTACCCCCTGTGGCGTGGTTCGCTCAGACATGCCAATCAATACCGCGCCTTTACCGATCACCAGTACGTCTCCGCCTTCAACGTTTGCGTTGTCGTAATGCAGATCATCATCACCAAAATATTTAATGAAATTTTGGCCTGCAAAGATCGGGTGCCAGCGATAGATAGCGCGTAAATGGTTTGTTTCGCGTTGGCGCGCAGGCATCATCATTGGGTTGAGTGATACACCGCCATATACCCAGCATGAGGTGTCGCGGGTAAATAGATGGTTTGGCAGTGGTTCGATCACGAAATCCAATGGGCGCTTCATCTTCGGTAGCATCGAAGAAGATTGAATAGGTAACTCAGAATAGGCTAAGCCGCCAAGCAAAATAGTCGCGAGGTGTTCGTCGTCCATTTCCAAAAGATATTGGCGTAAATCGCGAGCGAAGGTTGGCCCGTAGCGGAAGTCAGAAATCTGCGTATTCAACAGCCACTGCTTTGCCTCTGGAACGGCTAGGGTTTCCACCAGTAAATCGTGGAGCAGAAGTACTTCAACATCTTGCTCTCTCAAGGTTCGAGCAAAAGCATCATGCTCTTCACCCGCGGCTTCTACAGCAAGCACGTCATCAAACAATAGCTCATGGCAGTTTGACGGCGTGAGGTGGGTGAGGGCGCGCTCTGGGCGGTTTAAAAGTACTCGTCTAAGTTGACCAACTTCTGATCCAACGTACAGCTTACTCATTTTGCATCCTTACAAATTTTCCAGCCATTAGTTATGACAACCTTACGGCAAAGATGCAAATTCGTTAACTTCGTTTAAATGTTGTGATTGGTTATATTTTTAGTGGTTTTTATTTTAGTTGGCATTTTTGTATTTAATTTTTGGTTTTTAATTCCATATTGCTAGTTTTTAAATGAATGCGTTTTTATTCTTTTTGTATTTTGCAGGAAAGATTACATGCTTAGTGCATAAAACGTGCATTTCTATTCTAAAATATGCAGTTTTTCAGTTTTCTTTATTCGTTATCCTTCCAAATTGGTAGCGTGGCTGTATTCACTCAGGCGTCATAATCACTCAACAAACCATCAAATATCCTACAATGAGCTCAATTAGGATCTTCTGAATATTAAAAAATACCGTTTTTTGTTAACTTTTTGTTTCTTTGTGATAGGTTTTAATATTTGGGCAGAAAGAATCATCGCGGTTTGGCGTTTGTTTGTGGCTTTTCATCGCAATCCATGCCATATTTCACCGGATCAGCATACTCAGTATCGGGTATAGTGTTTCCATCAAGTAACTAATCTGGAGCCAAAAACATGTCTCACGAAGATGAATATCTATCAGTAGAAGAATTAATTGAGATTCAAAAGGAAGAGACTCGCGATATCATTGCAGCATTGCTAGAAGATGGCAGCGATCCAGATTCGCTATACGAAATTGAGCACCACCTTTTTGCTGAAGATTTCGATACGCTAGAAAAAGCGGTTGTTGAAGCGTTCAAAATGGGCTTCGAAGTTCTAGAAGCAGAAGAAACAGAAGACGAAGACGGCAACAAACTGCTGTGTTGTGACGCGACAATGGAATCGGCTCTAAATGCAGAGGCGATTGACGTACAAGTTGAAAAGCTGGTTCACCTAGCTGAAAAATACGACATCATCTACGATGGCTGGGGTACGTACTACGAAGGCGAAGATGCGCTTTACTCTGACGAAGATGATGAAGACGAGTAATTTAATGTTTTCGAAAAACCAGCGTTTATCGCTGGTTTTTTTATGCTTAGAAAATGACAACGCTGGGTAACGATAAACAATTCACGTTGAGTTTATGGGGGATTTCTCCCTATAATGCGTGAAAATTGATCTAGCTCAAGGTAAATATGCAACTCTCACTCGCCGGATTATGGCAAGTCTCTCCACTGACGGACCTTTCTATCCCACAGGATGACATCACTTTCCCTGCTCCTCTGAGTCAGGTGCTGCCCGCTGAACTGACGGAAGCAGCCATTCGCCAACAAGAGTGGCACTTGATGCACGACATTGAGGTGGATGAATCCATGATGGCGTTCCCGGCGGTTGAAATGGTGCTGGGTGGGGTGGACTACCACGCTGAGGTGCGTTTGAATGGCGTTGCATTGTTTGACTGCGATGGCTCTCAGAATGTCTACAAGAAAGACATTCGCCCTTACATGCAAATGGGGCGTAACCGCTTTGAAATCTTGTTCTTAGAGGAAGACGAAGATCTTTTGTTTGATGAAGATAAACCTGAGCTGTGTTCGCTGTCTGATCATGAATATAGAAAAAGCGATGACCGCTTAGGCGTGTGGCAAGTGCCTTACCTGCAGTTTATTCGCAACGTACGTTTAGAGCGTGTCGCGACCGAACAAATCTGGCACCACGGTGGTGGTTGTGAGTTTAAAGTGGATCTTTACTATCAGACTTTTGTGCCGGGTCTGGTCTCGGCATCAGTGAAGTTTGATGGTATGACTTACCATATTCCAATTGATGTGCGCGCCGATCATGCCAGTGCGTTATTTCAGATCGAAGCGCCTAAGTACGCTGATTTGAATAATCCCGATCCGAAAGATCTCTACCAACTTGCGGTGGAATTAGATGGGCAGCGCCAAGCATTTTCAGTTGCGCTTAGCCAAGAGCTTTGCGTTACCCATGTTGTGCTTTAATTCTTAGTAATGCTCTTTATTACAGTGTTTTAAGCATCACTACTTCACATGCATCATGCCCTGTTTGTCCAAGCGGGGCATGTAAATGCTCAAAGCCTAACTTCTCATACAAACCTATCGCTTCTTTTAAGCACTCTGTCGTTTCCAAATAACACTTTTGATAGCCAAGTTGCTTCGCCAGTTGCAAACTCATCGCGACGATACGTTTTGCCAAGCCGTGTCCACGAGTTTGGGGTAAAAAGTACATTTTCTGTAGTTCGCACACGTTAGGTTCGCCTGCTAGTGGAGCAAAACCACCACCACCGACGATGACGCCATTGTGCTCAATCACCCAATAAGCGGCACCTTGTTGGTTATACACAGAATACATGTCATCAAGTGTTGGGTCTGCGACGCCGTATCCTTTGTCTGCGGTTAGACCATATTCCGCGGAAACCTGACGAATCACGTCGGCGACTTGTGGGTTATCGGCCTTGCTGAGTGGGCGAAGAACAAATTGGTTTGCTTGGCATACTTTGGTTAAGCCTTTTAGATACACTTCAAGCCCTTGTTTGAGCTGTTGCTGCTCGTTTTCGTCCAGATGGGATAGCAATGATTCGAAGAAAGTATTTTGTTGTTGGTCGAGTTGAGATAGCGCGTGTTGGCCTTGCTCGGTCAAAGCTATGAACTGGCTGCGCTTGTCTTTTGGATTTTCGATGCTCTCAACCAGGCTCTGCTTGATGAGAGCAGTTACGGTGCGGCTGGCATTGGATTTATCTACGTTAAGCTGCTGCGCCAGTTGATTGATAGTCAGTGGCTGTAATTGGATCTCGCCCAAGGCATGAGCTTGTACTGGGGTGAGGGTAACCTCGCCACATTGTTTATCAAGCATACCTAACAAGCGGACGGTCTGTCGGGAGTAATGTCTGAGCTGACGAGGATTCATCTTAAGTTACCTATAATAAGTTGCGCACCGCAATTAATTTAATTGCGGTGCGCAACATTGTCAATGATGAATCGGTTTGAGCTCGCTGTTGCTTCGGTTTCGACCCGCTCTTAAGCGTGTTTGTGGAAGCAAAAATGCGGCGCTGAGCTCTGATCAGACGATTTACGTAACCAAACTTTTTCGTGGAAGTAGTAGGCTACGGTATTTAATGATGGCTCTAGCATTGCCATAACGCCACCGATAAATGCATCACCCGTTAACAAGTAAACCACCGTAAACGCTACGCTAAAGTGTACCGTTGCGAAACTCGCGGTTTTTAGCTTGGTCATGAATTGACGAGCTTTTAAAGCGGGAACACTTGCCCAAGCTTTTTCATGAAAGTAAAAAGCGACGGTGTTTACTGATGGCTCAATCATGGCAATTAAACTACCAATTAGAATGTCGCCAGTAAGCACGTAAGCGACACTAAATGCGATAGTAAAATGCAGCGTTGCGAATGTTAGTGTCTTTTTCATGATAATTACTCAATCGTGTTTGTTTCGATGAATACATTATCGATAATACTTCTCATTAACGCCAATGGGTGGTGGATATTAATTTGATAGGTAAAAACTATCGATAGGAGGATTTTTACTGAATGGACTGATAAAAAAAAAGGTTGGCCATGATGACCAACCTTTCTGATTTTAAGAGCAGAAGCGTTTCGCTTCTAGTCCAACGCTAACGATTAAAGAGCTGCGATGGTTTTCTTTTGCTCTTCCAGCTTCGCTAGTGTTTCTTTGTAGCCTTCAAGCTTCTCACGCTCTTTAGCAACAACTGCTTCAGGTGCTTTCGCAACGAAGCCTTCGTTACCTAGTTTGCCTTCAATACGCTTGATTTCGCCGTGAGTCTTCTTGATTTCGCCATCTAGACGAGCAAGTTCTGCGTCTTTGTCGATCAGACCCGCCATTGGGATCATCAGCTCAGACTTAGCAACCAATGCTGTCGCACACGCTGGCGTTTCTTCGTCAGCAGCAAGTACGCGTACAGATTCTAGTTTCGCTAGAGACATCAGTACTTGCTTGTTTGCTTCTAGACGAGCTGCGTCTTCTGCGTTTGCTGCTTTCAACATAACGTCAAGCGGCTTACCTGGGTTGATGTCGTATTCAGCACGTAGGTTACGGATGCTGGTAATGAACGCTTTCACCCATTCAATATCGTCTAGCGCTTCTTGGTTGAAGTTTGCTTCGTCGAATTGAGGCAGTGCTTGCAGCATGATTGTCTCGCCTTCTACACCTTCAACTAGTGGCTTGATGCTTTGCCAGATAGTTTCAGTGATGTAAGGAATCACTGGGTGAGCCAGACGTAGCGTCTTCTCAAGAACTGTGATTAGTGTACGGCGAGTACCACGCTGTTGCGCTTCTGTACCTTTCCATAGAACTGGTTTAGTTAGCTCTAGGTACCAGTCACAGAATTGGTTCCAGATGAATTCGTACAGCGTGTTAGACGCCATATCTAGACGGAAGTTGTCGATATGGTTGTTGAACGCTTTCGCCGCTAGTTCAAACTGAGACTCGATCCACTTGTCCGCTAGTGAGTATTCAATCTCACCACCGTTGAAGCCACAATCTTGCTCTTCTGTGTTCATCATTACGTAACGGCTTGCGTTCCATAGTTTGTTACAGAAGTTACGGTAACCTTCAAGGCGCTTCATATCCCAGTTGATATCGCGACCTGTTGATGCCATTGCTGCAAGCGTGAAACGCAGTGCGTCTGTACCGTATGCTTCGATACCGTTTTCAAACGTCTTACGAGTATTCTTCTCGATCTTCTTCGCTAGCTGAGGTTGCATCATGTTGCCAGTGCGCTTCTCTACTAGAGACTCTAGGTCGATACCATCGATCATGTCGATTGGGTCAAGCACGTTACCTTTCGACTTAGACATCTTGTCGCCGTTTTCGTCACGAATTAGGCCGGTAACGTAAACCGTTTTAAATGGTACTTGTGGCTTGCCGTTTTCGTCTTTCACGAAGTGCATGGTCATCATGATCATGCGCGCAACCCAGAAGAAGATGATGTCGAAACCAGTTACCAATACATCTGAAGGGTGGAATACTTTCAGATCGTCAGTTTGCTCTGGCCAACCTTGAGTGCCGAACGTCCATAGTGCAGAAGAGAACCAGGTATCCAGTACGTCTTCGTCTTGGTGCAGTTCAATGACTGACTCTAGGTTGTTGTTCTTGCGAACTTCTTCTTCAGTGCGACCTACGTAAACATTGCCTTGGTTGTCGTACCAAGCAGGGATGCGGTGACCCCACCATAGCTGACGAGAGATACACCAGTCTTGAACGTCACGCATCCAAGAGAAGTACATGTTTTCGTACTGCTTAGGAACGAATTGGATGTCGCCGTTTTCTACTGCTTCAACTGCTGTTTTCGCTAGAGGCGCAGTACGTACGTACCATTGGTCAGTTAGCATTGGTTCGATAACCACGCCACCACGGTCGCCGTAAGGAACTTGTAGATCGTGATCTTTCACTTCTTCAAGCAGGCCTAGCTCGTCAAACTCAGCAACGATAGCTTTACGTGCAGCAAAACGTTCCATGCCGTGGTACTTAGCAGGAAGTTCTGTTGAGTAAGCGTCGCTTGGCTCACCGTTTGTGTTGAATACTTCAGCCGCACCGCGAATGTTTGCGTCGAAAGTTAGAATGTTGATCATTGGTAGCTGGTGGCGCTTACCAACTTCGTAGTCGTTGAAGTCGTGCGCAGGTGTGATTTTCACACAGCCAGTACCTTTTTCCATATCAGCGTGCTCATCGCCCACGATTGGGATGCGACGGTCAACGATAGGAAGGATGATTTCTTTACCGATAAGATCTTTGTAACGTGGATCTTCAGGGTTAACCGCAACACCAGTATCGCCTAGCATGGTCTCTGGACGAGTGGTTGCAACAACGATGTAGTCTTTGCCATCTGCTGTTTTAACGCCATCTGCTAGCGGGTAGCGGAAGTGCCACATGTGGCCTTTAGTGTCTTTGTTCTCTACTTCTAGATCTGAGATAGCGGTGTGTAGCTTTGGATCCCAGTTAACTAGGCGCTTACCGCGGTAGATTAGGTCATCTTCGTATAGACGAACGAAAACTTCTTGAACAGCGTTAGACAGACCATCGTCCATCGTGAAGCGTTCACGATCCCAGTCTACCGATGCGCCAAGACGACGAAGCTGCTTAGTGATTGTGCCGCCTGATTCGCCTTTCCATTCCCAGATTTTGTCGATGAAAGCATCACGACCGTAATCGTGCTTAGTTTTGCCTTCTTCTGCTGCGATCTTACGCTCAACAACCATCTGAGTAGCGATACCTGCGTGGTCAGTACCTACTTGCCAAAGGGTGTTTTTACCCTTCATACGTTCACAACGGATAAGCGTATCCATGATCGTATCTTGGAACGCGTGGCCCATATGTAGGCTACCAGTGACGTTCGGTGGCGGGATCATGATGCTGTATGATTCTTTAGTAGTGTCACCGTGTGGCTTAAAGTAGCCTTTCTCTTCCCAAGTCTGATACAGAGCTTGTTCGATTGAAGTTGGGTTGTATGTCTTTTCCATAGCGCTCTTTAAATGGATACGTTGATGGTTGAATCTTAGTCAATCTCTATAAGTGAACTCTCTAAAGAGAGAGCTTAACTATAAGGATTGACCGCTAAGGATATTGAATTTCGATCGTTTGCAGCTGGTAGCCTGCTTGTCGGTAAATTTTATATCTTTCCCTTGCGAGCTGTTTAGCTTTTTCTTCGCAAGGCACGAAGTCTACCACTTGAGCAAACTTGTTCGCAAAGGTTGTCTCATTTTCCGCCAAATTAATTACCAGTTGACGATTCCAAGATGGTTTCACGCCATCGTGGCCGATTTCAATATTGGTGGCGTATTTCGGTCCTTCGCCAACGAGATTATGTGCCATGAACTGGTCTGCATCAATTTGCCAGAAAGCTTCAGCAAGCTGTTCGGCATGCGGTTTATCTTGGCAGTTTAGGTACACTTTAGCGCCTTGGCGTGCGAAATGCTGCGCCAAAAAAACGATGTACTCTTCAAAGCCAGCCGTCGTTGCTTGCGGGCTCTCTTCGTTAATGATGTAGAAGGTCGCAGTTTGCATCATTCTCTCACTTGCCTTGGTCTCATCCTAAGACCATCTTAAAGCCCATTTTCAATGAAGAAAATCGGGGTAATAAAAAAGGGCCTTGCGGCCCTTTTCGATTTTGTTCAGAAATTACTCTTCTGTCTCTTGGCCGCTGCGGTTCAAAAGGAATTGGACAAGCATTGAGACAGGACGGCCCGTTGAGCCTTTCGCTGCGCCTGACTTCCACGCAGTTCCTGCGATATCAATGTGTGCCCAGTTGTACTTTTTCGCAAACTTAGACAGGAAACAACCCGCAGTGATAGTGCCACCAGGGCGACCACCAATGTTTGCCATATCAGCAAATGGGCTCTTCAACTGTTCGTGGTATTCGTCCGCCATTGGTAGACGCCACGCGCGGTCACTTGATTGCTCAGATGCGTTTACAAGTTCGTGCGCCAGTGGGTTGTGGTTCGATAGAACGCCACTGATGTGGTGGCCAAGTGCGATAACACAAGCGCCTGTTAGTGTTGCTACGTCAACAACACAGTCTGGTTCGAAACGCTCTACGTAGGTCAGTGCATCACACAGAACCAAACGGCCCTCTGCGTCAGTATTTAGTACTTCAACAGTTTGACCTGACATTGTGGTCAGGATGTCACCTGGACGGTAAGCGTTGCTGCCTGGCATGTTTTCACAGCCAGCTAGAACACCAATTACATTGATTGGTAGGTTTAGCTTCGCTAAAGCTTTCATTGTACCGAATACCGATGCCGCACCACACATGTCGTACTTCATCTCATCCATACCTTCGCCCGGTTTCAATGAGATACCGCCTGAATCGAAGGTTAGACCTTTACCTACAAGCACGATAGGTTTTGCATCTGAGTCAGGGTTACCCTTGTACTCGATGATAGACATCATAGATTCGTTCTTCGAACCACGACCTACCGCTAGGTAAGATGTCATGCCCAGTTTTTCCATCTCTTGCTCACCGATGATCTTGGTGGTTACGCTTTCGTAATCGTCCGCTAGACGACGAGCTTGAGAGGCAAGGTAAGCTGGGTTGGCTACGTTTGGTGGCATGTTGCCAAGGTCTTTCGATGCTTTTACACCAGACGCAATGGCTAGACCGTGGGTGATTGCTTTTTCACCTAGGCTCAATTCACGACGCGTTGGTACGTTGAAAACAAGTTTACGCAGTGGGCGGCGAGTTTCAGGTTTAACGCTCTTGAATTGGTTGAATGTGTATAGACCATCTTTCGTCGCTTCTACTGCCTGGCGAACTTTCCAGTAAGTATCGCGACCTTTAACGTGCAGTTCTGTTAGGAAACATACAGCTTCCATTGAACCTGTTTCGTTAAGTGTGCTGATCGTCTTTTGAATGATTTCCTTGTACTGGCGCTCGCCAAGCTCACGTTCCTTACCGCAACCGACAAGTAAAACGCGCTCTGACAAAACACCTGGTACTTGATGCAGTAGCAGCATCTGACCAGGTTTACCCTCTAGATCACCACGGCGAAGTAGTGAACTGATGTAACCGTCACTGATTTTATCAAGTTGCTCGGCTACTGGAGAAAGGCGACGTGGTTCAAACACACCAACAACGATACATGCGCTACGTTGTTTCTCTGGACTGCCACTTTTAACACTGAACTCCATGCGTACTCCTACATCCTGAAGACAAATTGCTCTAAATGTTAGATAATGATCGCTTACTTGTTGAATTTTAGCTCCGAGCTTACATTTAGAGCTGATTTAAGCGACTAACATTTAGTTTATAATTTTTAAAAAAATAAATGGTTCAACGGGAAACTATAGTGATTCGACCAAAAAAACAAGTTTTGTATAGGTAATTTCAGCGTGATTATTGTTAGATATTTGATCCGCGAAACACTCAAGAGTCAATTTGCGATTTTTTTCGTACTTTTTTTGGTGTTTGTGAGCCAGAAGTTCATCAGTGTTCTCGCTGATGCTTCTGACGGGGATATTCCTGCTGGATTGATTTTCTCTATTGTTGGTTTGAACATGCCAGCAATGGGTTTATTGATGCTGCCATTGAGTTTGTACATCGGCATATTGATCACTTTTGGTCGTCTCTATGCAGAAAGCGAAATTGTCGTGATGAATGCGACGGGGATCGGCAACAAGTTCCTAGTGCAAGCTGCACTTTACTTGGCGTTGATCACCTCTGGTGTGGCTGCGTTTAATGCACTTTGGTTATCACCTTGGTCTCAAGACCGAGTGGAACACCTTTACGAACAAGTCGCGGCGGAAAATAGCGTCGACTTACTTAAAAAGGGTCAGTTCCAAGGTACGCCAGACGGTTCATCCGTGGTGTTCATTGACGATATTAAGGACAGCACGCTTAGTAACGTGTTTGTCGCGCAAATGCGTCCACGAGATTCGGTTCTACCTAGCGTGATGTTCTCTTCTTCTGGTGAAGTAAAAGAACTGTCAGATGGCCGTCAGGTTATTACGATGCAAGAAGGTACACGCTATGAAGGTGTGCCAACTCGCGTGGAGTATATGATCACCAAATTTGATGAATATGAAGGGGTGATCGGGCAGCGTGAAGTCAAACAGAAAGGTCGTGACTGGGAAGCTTACCCAACGGCGGATTTGATTGGCCACCCGGATCCTGAAGCGCAAGCGGAGCTGCAATGGCGTATTTCTCTGTTTGTATGTATTCCATTGCTCACGATGCTTGTGATTCCTTTGTCTGCGGTGAACCCTCGTCAAGGGCGCTTTGCCAAAATGGGCCCGGCGATTCTGATTTACTTGGCATACTTCCTTGCGATTAGTGCGACAAAATCGGCATTGGAAGATGGTGCGATTCCTGCGGCGATTGGCATGTGGCCTATTAATGCGATGTTGCTGATTGTCGCGATCATGGCCAATATGATGGACAGTGTTCCAGCTCGACGAATGAAAGAAAAATTCCGTAAGAAGAGGCTCGCGTAAGCTGTGTTCAAAATCTTAGACCTTTACATCGGTAGAACCATCATCTCTACCACAGCCTTGGTTCTGGCAACGTTTGTTGGCCTATCGGGTATCATCAAATACGTGGAACAGCTACGAAAAGTGGGGCGTGGTGTGTATGACCTGACGCACGCTTTGTATTTCGTTTTGTTGAGCGTGCCTCGTGACGTTGAAATGTTTTTCCCAATGGCAGCATTGCTGGGTGCGCTGATTGGTTTGGGTATGCTGGCGTCAAGCTCTGAGCTTGTGGTCATGCAAGCGGCGGGTTTCTCCAAGCTGGATATCGGTTTGTCCGTGCTAAAAACGGCCGTTCCATTGATGTTTATCGTGATGACTTTAGGCCAATGGGGTGCTCCAGAAGCTCAGAAAATGGCGCGTGATTTGCGATCTTTTGCATTGTCTGGCGGCAGCATCGTTTCGGTTCGTGCTGGGGTTTGGGCTCGTGATGCCAACGACTTCATCTTCATCGGTAAAGTGGAAGATGACAAGTTGTATGCGTTGAACATGTGGCGCTTTGATGATGACAAGAACTTAGAAAAAGTTATCTTCGCTGAAGAAGTGGATTACCAACAAGATAACAATTGGTTGATGCGTGACGTGCAAATCACCAACATGCAAGACGAAAACGTGATTTCCAAACAAGAGATGGATCAAATGGAATGGCACACGTCGTTGGCTCCTGACAAGCTAGCCGTGGTGACAGTAAAACCAGAAGAGCTCTCTCTGAGCGGCTTATATGATTACGTGACGTATTTGAAAGCATCAGAGCAAGATGCTTCACGTTACGAACTCGCATTTTGGCGTAAGTTGACGCAGCCTTTGTCGATTGCCGTAATGATGTTGATGGCATTGTCTTTCGTCTTTGGTCCGCTGCGAAGCGTAACAATGGGGGCGAGAGTTTTATCTGGCGTTGTGGCTGGTTTCACTTTCTATATCTCCAGCGAGTTCTTCGGGCCATTGACTCTGGTGTATGGCATACCGCCGATATTTGGTGCCTTAGCCCCGAGCTTAGCGTTTTTGGCGATTGCGGTGGCGTTGCTAAGAAGAAAGCTATAATCAAAGAAAAAGGAAGGCGCTATGCCTTCCTTTTTTGTTTCTAGGCGATTTATTTTGCTTTTGGCAAAACCACCACTTCAGTTTTTGCCCAGATATCGTGGAAACCACGTTTTTGCGGGTCAATTGGCACGGTTAAGTTCGCAAGACCAAAGCCTGATGTCGCAAGGCGGATTAATGCTTGAGTCGCCGTAATTGGAGCGCCGTCTTTCGCGTTTCGAATTTGCATTTTCCAAGCGCGCATGCCTAGGGTTTGACCTGCTCGCGTCCAGAAAAAGACGAAGAAGTAAATCCAGACTACCGCCAGATAAAGTGTGAATATCGGACTCAACACCGGGTGTTTCCCTAACATATCTGCGGCATCCACATATTCTCCGTAGCTCAGCAAGCCTGCTGCATTCAAAGCAAACACCACTGCTATTACGACACCCGCCGCCATCATCTCAATGGCTAAGACAATTAGAGTGTCATAAAACAAAGCGGCCAATCGACGGAAAAATCCCGCTGGTGGAAGAGTTGTAGAAGTAGTCATAATTCCATCACTTACCTTAAAAATTGTGCGTCAGGATATAGATTCCGCCAGTCTGTGAAAAGAGAGCTGACGCACAGACTCTCCAATTACGACCAAATCTAAGAGACTTTTCACGAAGGATGATGGCTGCGCATACGCATGTTTGAGGCGTATGCTTAAAACGATGCTGATTGAATGAATCGTCAACACCGTGTTTTTGGGTCAGTTACCTGGTTCGAAAGTTGCGCAAGTTGATGCTTTTCATCTTCAGTAAAATGTTGGGTCAACGCGAGTTCTAATGCTTTCTCTGAAAGCTTGGTTGCTGGAGCGCTAAACAGCTTGGGATACATACTAGACAGGGCTAGTAATGCCTTTTGCAGGCGAACCTGAACTTGCAGTTGAGCTGCCCCATCATGCGCTATCGGCAAAAAGACATCATCGAATAAATCTTGGCAGTTTAACGAGGGCACAAACAATCTTGGGAAGCGAGTTTTGGTCGGCTGTTGGCTAATAAGTTCTCCCCAAAGTGAAAGCGCCCGAATCGAACGTCCCAGAACATCAATCGCAGTACCATTATCATTAACGGCAGGAGAGAGGGCCCTAGAGGCTATTTCTGCAAGTACAACTAAGCCAAAGCGAGGATCTTGGTCATAGGATCGCTCAGTTCGGATCGTGAACGCTGCCGTTACCTCACTTTCTTCTGTTAATTCGCCACAGACCCAAGCCAATGGTTGACCAAGATAAACAAAACTCCCTGGCTGCCTCTCAATATAGATAGTGGATTGAGAGGCTTTAGCAACACTATCTAGGTGGTGCATATCAATATGTTGTAAGTAACCAATTTCTTTGCTGACAATCGGTTTGCTTCCTCTCGGTTTGTGCTCTGGATGACTCCAAGGAAATGCACCCAGCCAAGGCTCACAGCCTCGTTTTCGAATCGCACTTAATAGCGCTTGTTCCACATTTGAGGTGGTTTCCGAGACTCTACCAAGTACAGATAGGTGCTGAATCCAGCGAAGTAGAGTCAGGATGATCATAATGATCACCACCATGGTTACGATGAACAAATAGATCTGTGCCTGCTCGTGATAGGCGCCAATACCAAGTGCGATGATGCCTACCAAACTAAACAAGAATGAGCCAAGAAAAGTCGCCAGAGCATTTTGCGTTGTGCTGTCTTCCATCAATAGCTTAGTAGCTCTAGGAGTGACCCCTGCACTGGCCGCGCTGTACGCTGAAACCATAATGTTGAGTGAAAACGTCGTCACCGCCAGCATCGACGTCGCGAGAATATTCAATATGTTATTCAGCAGCTCATTACTGACATTGATGGTGGGAGGCAGGGTAATGAATTTATTTAAAACAATAGAGATCAGGGCGGTTACAACAGCAAGTAAGGCGAAAAGTGATGTACGAACCCACAGTTTACGTGTCATTTGTTTAAGCAGCCACTGCCATTTGGAGCCGGTCATTCTCATGTGCCTCTTATCTTTAGTGAGAAAGTCGATAGGAAATTCAAAACGTTATTCTTTGTTTAAGCATAGGTGAAATTTCCGGTTTCTCTTTGTGCTTGATGGGCTTCGTGATCAAGGTACAGGTATCCGAACCATTGGATAGTTTTGAAAACTATTGGGCATATTTAGAAGTTAACGAGCGTTAAAATCAGAAAGTCATGCTGCTTCAAAGAATGGCGTTCGTAAGATGTGAATCAGCCTATATTCCGTTACCTTAATTGGTACACACATTAGAAAGCATTTTTACGAACGAGGTAGAAAATGATTGTAATCACAGGTGCAAGTAGCGGCTTAGGGGCGGAGTTGGCCAAGCTTTATGATGCGGAAGGGAAAGCCACTTATCTGACTGGACGAAGTGAGAGTAAGCTCTCTACAGTCACAAACCGCTTATCGAACAATGTTGGCTATCGAGCTTGTGATCTCGCATCCCATCAAGAAGTGGAACAATTGTTTGAACAGTTAGATTCTATTCCGAGCACGGTGGTTCACAGTGCAGGCAGTGGGTACTTTGGGTTGTTAGAAGAGCAAGATCCAGAGCAGATTCAAACCTTAATAGAGAATAATCTCAGCTCAGCGATTAACGTGCTTCGTGAGTTGGTTAAGCGATACAAGGATCAGCCTGTTAATATAGTGATGATCATGTCTACTGCGGCTCAGCAGCCCAAAGCTCAAGAATCCACATACTGTGCTGTGAAATGGGCAGTCAAAGGATTGATTGAATCGGTTCGTCTGGAGCTGAAAGGTAAGCCAATGAAGATTATTGCCGTGTATCCGGGAGGAATGGCGACGGAGTTTTGGGAAACCAGTGGTAAGAGCTTGGATACGAGTAGCTTTATGAGTGCAGAAGATGCAGCATTAATGATACATGGTGCGCTAGCTAACATTGGCAACGGCTACGTTTCTGATATTACAGTGAATCGACAGTAAATCTTTTCTGAACGAGAGAGAATTTTGCGCGATTTTTTGTGAAGATGAATTTGATTTTCTTCTCTGAGCTTAGCTTTGTCACACTTTGTGGCGAAATTATCAGCAAACGATAGTTATTTAAGGTTTTTCTGCTTGCGCAGGTCAAAAGCTTACGTATAATGCCAACCATCAAAGGGCAATAGCCCAGAGATGCCGGTGTGGTGAAATTGGTATACACGACGGATTCAAAATCCGTTGCCTTCGGGCGTGGCGGTTCAAGTCCGCCCACCGGTACCATACATAGAAAGGTCGCTTTTATAGCGGCCTTTCGTCGTTTTAGGTGTTTGAAAATGTTCTAGTTTTCAGTTGCTTACCTCAAAACTCCTTTCCTGTTGTCATCTCTTTTTTCGCTCCAATAAGCTCTCTTTATCCGCCTTAAAATTTCTCCCATGGTCCATATATGGTTCATCGCATGACGATTCTGTGCGCAAGGGAATCCTAGTAAATCCAACAAATGCAAACTTCTGTAATCTCGCAAGCCAGTATTATCAAGGGCTTCGAGCGAGAAGAGCCATGGTACGACCATGGTGACTTTACGGTGCTATGCGGTTTTGGTTTTGCCCTTATGGAACAACGGATCGTTTCGATGGATAGTCGAAAAGCCAGTTTGAGTTAGGCGGTTTTGCGGTGTGTGTTGGAAGCGCGTTGGGGTAATACACCTACAATCAATCACACAGATGAATTAACTCCAAGTTGATATCGATATGCAACTGTGTAATCTTCTTTATAGTGGTGAACAAATGGAGCTTGGCCAACTATGAAGATGATTTTCGTCGATGCTGAAAATGTAGGACTGAAGGAGCTAGAAAAAATTAATGCTTCGGTCGTTGATAAAGTCTTTGTTTTTTCTAAGTCAGATTCAGTCAAGCTTGTTTGTGAAAAGTCGTTGTATCTGTTCTTATCTGACTATCCGACAGGTCAGAACCAAGCCGATTTCTATATCATTGCATATCTGTCTAGGGTGCTACTTGCTTTAGATAAAAAGCAGTTGGGCTCTGTTCATTTTGAGCTATACAGTAACGATGAAAGTTTGATTTCAGCATTTGAGTTTCAGTGCAAGCAATTAGGCGCACCTTGTCAAAGCATCAGAACTAGAGACAACACCGTTGTTCCAATTATTAAGTCACAACAGACACCCCAAAAATCCCCTGAAGACAAGCTTCTTCATGCTTTGAAGTCTCCTCGTGCTTTAGATCCTAGCTTTCAAAAGCAGCTAGGGCTGTCAAAGTCAGATTTTACCAAGGCAATCAATGAGCTTTCCAAAAATAACCAAATCAAGCGTAGTCCTCAGTCCAAGAAAAAATGGGTTAGGTGTTAGTCGGCTGACTTACCGACCTCATTAAAGAGTAATAAATGGCGGTATTCTCCATCGCTACTACTAACCATCAGGGTATGAATATCGCTGCTCTAAGCTTGCTGAGTGATGATCTCGGTACTCTCTGATGAGTTGCGTGCGAGATTAGTGTTGATGTGGCTTGATAGATGAGGTCTAGATCTTGGATGGGATTTTTATATTTAATATATAATAACCAGTACAACAGCTTGCCATAGGCTGCTGTTGTACTGGTTATTATTAATACTATGTTAGTGGCTCTGGTGGCGAAATCTGTAGGTAATACAGTGGTAGTTTCCATTTTAAGCTATGACATTTTCCACTCATTCGTCCAAAATCACTGAATATCACTAAGAATCACTGAACAATCACCGTCCCATCATCGTCGCTACTAAACCACCTCTCATACAATGTCATCGTTCATTCAACAAAGGAGATAGAACGATGAGCAACAAACAGAACAACCATAAAGCAAATCAAGCTAACAGCAACAAAGGTACATCTGGACATAACACCACGTACCAAAAGGCTCAAGATAATCGAGCAAATCAACTAAACCCAAACAACTCACGTTATCAAGGAAAGAAATAATTATGATGGATCCTTCAGATATGTCACAAGACGAGCTAGACCTGTGGTCTGATATTAATAACCCTAATAATGATTCTGATATGGATGACTGGGCGGATGCTCACAATCCAAATAATGATGACTACTTAGGGGATGACTAAGTCTAAAGCCGATGGTTTAATGCCATCGGCTTTCTATTAAATAACAGTTGGTTAGCATGACAAAAGTGACGGTAAAAAATACAAATATACAAGGCAGTTGTTGAAAATTGCTAAGCAATTAGCTGCCCCCCCACATTTAGGGCAGTTATATGCAGAAGTACTAACTTCTGTATAGCATTCAGGACATTTGATCAGAGCCATAGCTACCACCTTATACTAGGTGTGTTATTGAAATTAGGCCAAAGACTAACCTATACAATTGTTGAAAATTGAAGCTCTAGCAAAAAGTTTCTATTGATTTCTTTGACACTTAACCTTCAGCTCAATAAAACTCTTTGTCCCTCACATTCTGCAAGTAGCGATAAATGTCAATATGTAAACAAACGCAGTGCTAGAACTACCTAGTCCTCAAGCTCATATTCGTTCAACATTTCTTCAAAAACTCTTATAACATACCCATCCATAATGAGCTTATCGCGCAATGATGTATAGTAGGATTCATCCGACAATTCATCTACAGAAACAATAGCAGTACCCAACGGTGGGTTTGACTTGAATGTAGTCTTGGTTGGCTGAGGCAACTCATCACAAAAGATAGTGCATTGAGTCTCAAGTGGCTTATCAGTTTTAATTAGTACATACCCATCTGCTTCTAAATTGGTTTGCGCTTGCAGGCGGTTTACACTCCAATTGATGTAGTAGTTTTTAGTATCAGATGACACACTCAAGTCTGGTAGATTATTAAGACTATGAATACCTTTAATTTTTAATCTATCGTAAGGTTCGTATTCTGCTTTAGGCTCTTCTGGATACTTATTCTTGGGTACGTGAAGTGATGACCCTTTGTGGCGTGGAATTATTAGCTCTACAGACACGCCATTTGCCAAGATACTACTATCGTTAAATATGGTTAGGTAAAGAATCTCTGCACCAGCCCACTCTCTGAGCACATCGGCTCGCTCTCGGTATAAATCTTTATTAAGCTGTTTTCCAGTATTCTCCCCATGCTCCCACGGGGCGGATACGCTCAATATCGCCAATAGACAAGAAATTGCAGAAAATATTTAGCCTAGCCTGTGTAAAAATCCTACATAAATCTACCTTCAACCTACCGCTGCCAACTTTATCCAACCGCCTATTTAACATTAAATTATGCGGCAAAGATCACATCAAAAAACAAAAACTTGAAGTAATGTCATGCATATAACCAAGTTTCATATCAATTTGGGTATGAATAAAATATTGTCCGTTCGTCAGTAGGCTAATTTATATGCAACTTTATGGGGTGTGCCCTTCGTGTAATAAGAGTACGGTGTTTAATCGAATACACCGCTCATTCATAGAAAAAGTATTCCGCAAAAAATACTTCAAATATGAGTGTGTAAATTGTTCAGCAGAAGTTTTTTCTCATCAAACTCAAATAGATATAGTTCTTCATCGAAATGGGAGATTAAATGAACAATGACATCAGATCTATGGATCAAGCTGATGGTTTGCGTCGTCTTGCGAAACCTCCAACTGGCTTAGATAAATTGAAGGCTCTACAGGTCGAATTACGCAGTGCCATCATCGCAGGGAAATACAAAGATGCAGACAGACTAATGGCGTTGCTAGATAAAGCTCAAAAAGAGCTAGAAGAAACACATTGGAGGTAAACTGTCTTTCGATCTGGTAAGCAAAACTCTGATCTGCTCCAGCTAGACTGGACACTTCATTAAGCGACATTTTGCTGTTCAAAGTTAACTGGGCTTAGATACCCAAGAGCACTGTGCCTTCTCGTCCGATTATATACTCGCTCAACTTGAAGATGCAGGTTTCAAAATCTGAAAATTATCCGTAATTCGGGATACCAGTGAGCCTGCAACTTCTGGCAACGTTACATTGAAAAATTCATTAATAGCCGTTGTAAATTCAGCCTTCGAGGAGAAGTAAATATTGTTCCTCGCATGCTCATTCATCACTTTCCATAACCGCTCGATTGGATTTAAATTTGCCTTCCCATTTTTTTAATCTCAAGCATACTTCACCGATGAGATTTTCTTTTTATCAAAAGCTAATGAAACTTGGTTTGCATAGCGATCTGTTGCCGTTTTAAGATGTAGCCGAAAACCCAATAGCCAAAGAGGGGCTTAATCCTCAAAGCAGAACTGGATGTCAGTTCAACAACAAGTACCTTTCATCATGAGCACCACCTTAGCTTTAAAGTTGAGGTCGTGTATAGGTATTCGGATAACCTTGTAACCTGTCACTGACTAAGTGAAAACGCTGAGGCAAGTAGCTGAAACGGTTCAAGGTTTATTAGGGATAGGGGTGGGTAAAGCCGAACCATATAACTTCATGTTGTATCGTTCGGCTTTTATTTAGCTGTAACAAACACCCATTCAAACACATATTAACTAATTGAATATCTAGTTAATGGAGGTTTGAATGAGTAAATCACAGCGACTCACCACCACTTTCCTCAACAACCTTAAACCCAACCCTAGAACTGCAAAATCCGCTGATTACGAAGTCAATTTATCTGCTATGAGAGATAGTGGCTTACCTACTGGCGTACGTTGCTTAGTGGGTAAATCTGGCGGGAAACGCTTCTTGCTTAGGTATATTAGCCCTCAGGTTCCGGGTAAAAAATCTGCGATTGGTCTTGGCCGTCACCCTGAGACAGATCTTGTAACCTTGAGAAAGATCGCTAAGGAATACCGCCAGAAGATCCTGGAAGGCATTGATCCCAAGCTTGAGCGTGACAATCAGACTACCGAGAAGACGATGACTCTGGAACGGTTCTTTGATGAAGTTTACCTGCCATTGGCTAAACAGAAACGCAGTTGGAAAGATGATGTAGCGCGATTTCGTTTAGCAAAGTCAATACATCACATATCAATTCACGACCTAACTGCCGCCGATATCATCAAAGTCCAAATGGAGATGCAGAATGCCGTTACGATTAAAGGCAAGCCTTATGCTCCTGCTTCGATTAATCGCGTTTTGGCTCTATTGAAAACGATCAATCGTCAAGCATACAAGTTGATGGACGCGCCGCTCATTGCTGACAAGGTGAGCTTGTTGAAAGAAGATAACGTGCGAACTGGGTACTTGTCCGAATCACAGCTAAAGGAGTTTATAGGTCACGCTCTGAACCATGAAGACAAAAGTATTGGCGCGTACCTAGCTTTGTTGTTTTTGACTGGCGCGAGGGATAAGGAACTGCGTTTGCGCTTGAAATCCGATGTGAATTGGGAGGAGAAAACACTCACTATTCCACATACGAAAAACGGTACTAGTCACGTTTTATTCCTAAGTGACTACATGCTTGATATTTTGAGGTCGGTGCCTCATGTGGCGAATAATCCGTATCTCTTTCCTGGACGCAAAAAGGGTAAACCAGTAGGGCAACCTAGGCATGCTTTCAAGGCTATCAAAGCTAAGATGGGACTGCCCGACATACCCGGTGATAAAGCGAATCTAACCCTGCACAGTGCTCGCCATACAGTTGGGTCGCTTTTGGCGTCACAAGGAGTCTCGTTACACGACATAGCCAAGCAGTTGAATCACGCTGACCTTTCATCAACAAGGCGCTACTCAAAATTGACTGTAGGGCGTCGGAGGGAGATTGGCTCTCGTTTGTCGGATATGGTGACTGCGAAGCCAGAGATACTTTGGGAATGAAGAAGTTACGTTTAACCAGTTAATTTAGAAATACATTAGAAAGGCCCCTGTTTAGCGATGAGCTAAACAGGGGCTTTTTCATTATTAGAAGGAAATTCACGATGAAAACAGTAAACAAGTTTGAAGACATTCAATCATTGACAATGCCTGATGGCGTGAAAGCAAAACTGCTAGAGCACCTGATAGAACCATTCGGTGATGAAGAAAGCACAAAAACGTTTTGGGATGAGGTCGGTACGACCTTGTACTTGATTGAGGAAGGGGATACCAACGAAACCTTGAGTGAAGAATCTGAGGAAGATCTGCACTTCCTTCGCTTTGTTACTAACTACCCTGAATGGGTGCTGTTGTTAAACGATGATGACTGTCCTTGGTTGCTGGCGGTCGCCATAGTGACCATGGAAGGCTCTGGCGTGTACTGCTGTGCTCCTATGAACAGTCCCACGTTCCCTGTCGTGATGTTAGCAGACCAAACTGAATCTTAAAACCAAATTAAACCTGAACAATTCCATCTTAAAGGAGGTGTCCTATGGCACGTAAATCAAACCAACAACAAGAAACTGTTCAACCTGAAATCGTAGAGGGCAATGAACAAGTCACGGTCACTGACGATCAACCAGTAGACCATTTCACTCATATCGTGCGCGAGGGTAAAGCGAGAAAGTTATCACCGAAAACCGAGAATCATTTGTTCTATGAAATAGCTATTCATCAAGGGGAGAAGGAACTTTATATCCGTATATCGGGTAATCAAGGGGGTGGTCTTTATTGTCGAAACTGGATCCCACTTAAAGATATCATCGCTGTTCTGGATGTGCAGGGTGATAAGCCGTTTAAGAGCTCTGTGCTGAAGTGTGTGTTTTCTGGACAGTCAGCGAACAACGCGGGTTTTATGGCAGCTTGTTGTAGGGGGCTTGGTCTTATCATCCAGTCGGAGAAATCAGTGTTTCTCCACGTTCTAGCGCCTGACTACGAGCAACGTCGAGATGAAATTCTCTCTCTAGTTGACGCTGAAACCAAAGCGAAATAACCCCCCAAAAAGCACATCGATTCTTACCACCAAGTCAATTCTGGCTTTCATATCGAGCACTTAACAAGAGTGCATTCCTAACAAACTAAAAGAGATTTTATTATGAACTTAACTTTTGACGTTGAGCGATTACTGCTGCCTGTCAGTGTCGATCTTCAAGATGCTTTAAACCGAGTGATCAGCGAATCAGGCAAATGGACACCCATGATCCAATCGGTGGTGATCAACTTCCGAGATTCATCCTATAGTTCGGAAAACGGCGGTTGGCACCCTGTTGAAATAAGGCTTGTTCGCCTCTACGACCAGTGGATCTTTGATTACATCACTGACTTTACGTATTGCGGTGGTCCTTATCCCGAACTGGTTAAAGAGGTGGACTTTAACTTCTCATCTGGAACAGCAAGTTTTTCCTATGTTCCGGAACTGCCGATAACAAGTAGTGAGGTAATGGAGTTCTACTCGATGTGGGAATCCAACTTTCTCAGCTACGTCGAAATGGGCGTGTTCGATGAGATAAAAGTCACTGTGGATTAGTCCATCGGCAACAAACCAAGTAGAAAGCACCATGTATGTACCATAAAATAGTCGACTCACTTCCTAGTGAAACTAAGGCTTCCCATTGCTCCATGTTAATCATGGTGTGATGGGAAGCCTTTTTCATTGGGGCAAGTTTTAGCAACGTTTACCCAATCCGTTGCCTTCGGGATTCAGAGGGGATGAAGTTGCTGGATTGCAATGAACGGTGAAAACACCATGGAAGGGAGCGTTAATTTTAACGAGTTTGGTTGGTTTACACTGGTGTTTTGTTATTAAATGCTCCCATTGCTATGTCGAAGCAATGGGAGCAGTAAGGGGTGATTAAGAAGCGAGCTCAATCAAAATTTTCTGAGCTTGTTGCTGTTTAGCATCGAGACTTGACGGTAAAGCGAATTTCTGGATATTGGGTAGCGTGTTTAAGTATTGGAAAAAGCTTTTAGTCGTCATTGGTTGTACCGATTCGAAGTACTCCTCTTCATCATCACCGAAAGAAAATTCTGAGCAGTACATAACGAGATCTTCTTTCTCGTAGATCAATGCGATAGAGCGGGAATGTTCATTGTCACTATACGCTAGGAACTCAACATAAAGCACTTCTTGCCCTTCGACATTCGACAAGAATTCGGCCCCAGCTTGAATGGTGTAATGATCCTCGTCTACGTCCATTGTCATGATCGTCACAACAGCTTCGTGAGCGTGTACGGCAGCAGCACATTTTGCAATCTTCTCACTGTTACAACCGTTGCGTAACCAATCTTCTTTATTAAAGTGAGTCATTATTGATATTTCCTGATTATCTTATGAGTAAATCAGTGTTGTTGGTATGAGTTGACTCTATTGCAAGGGGATAGTTGCTTAAGGAAGCGAGGTGATTGATCTTTATCAAATCATCCGTGATTATTTTTACCGAATAAGCACATTAGCTCCCATTGCTATGTCGAAGCAATGGGAGCTAATGTTTAGGTTTTGCTATGGCGCGTAACGAATAGGGGTATTGAGAACGAGTTTCTATGAGATTTTCCATAGTCATCTGTTCTAATTACAGCGCCAAGAGCGCCCCTTAATTCAATGTTTACAGGTCGGTGCGAAAACTTGGACATTTTCATCGTTGCCATGCGCTGTAAGCGGTAATCCACGATTCTCACACATTAGTCTCAAACCCGTTGAGTTAAAAAGGAACTTGTCGCCGGAATCTATAGTGACAAGTTCAATTCATGGCTCTGTTTATCCAGTCATCATACCCAGTAGATAGCCAACGGCGGTGAAGCTTAACAAGTTAGCGATATCAACTAGGTAAAAATACGGACTGGACTGAGTGACTTGGAGCAGAGTTCGTGCATCAGACATCATGGTTATACCCCTATTAAAATTTTACCTTCTTCGAAGTTATTTTAGTGTTTGCTAATTAACGACGAAAAATGGCATCATTTTGAGTTTTCCCTTGAGTGGTATCGGTTTGAGGTTTCGCTAAATCACCTCTTTCCCTTATCCAGCATAGGTAAGTTCAAAATCGGTACATAGTGGCAAGTTCATGATTAGGACGGTAGGTCGCGGCGTAGTGAAACGACATTATGTCGTGGTTCTTTGTTGTCTTGGAGCTGAGCTTCTAGAGAGAACGCTAGGGCGTTATTTATTAACGCGGCACCTACTTGTAACGATCCAATGTGGCGTGGAGGTCGCGTATAAGTTCAAGCTTAAGGCTGACTGGGGAGAGAACCTCGACTTGAGGTATCCAAGACTTCAACAAGGGCAAGATATCGCTCAATCTTGATACTCGACTGCTAACCAACAAACTACCGTCACTCAGTTCTTTCAATAGCTGCTGATGGGGAAGAAGCGTATCTTCAAGAAAGCGCGGAGCTACTTCCCTATCAACCTGTACAAGCACTTCAGCATCATCCGGAGTTAGCCACTCCATCCCTTGTTTATGTATCTCCTCGTGGACCTTTTGACTCGGTTTGTATTTATCTTCCCGGCGGTGAATCCGTGAAATATTTGGCAGTCGGTACGAATGTAGCTGGTCACAGTAGGTCGCGGCGAGGAACCAGATACCACGGTCATTCACCAAGCGATAGGGATGGACAGATTCAAACGTTTTGCCATTGTAAATAAGGTCAATCACAGAGTGAGTGGTAATCACTTCGGTCAGCTGTCTAAACAGCGCATCGAACGTCCCGATGGATTCGGAGCGTGGATTCTTAAACAGAACGGGAGTGTGACCGTTGAACTTGTAGTGGTTAGGCAATAGCGCAGACAAACCCGTATCGTGCAGTACCTTGTTGGTATTCGCATTTCCATTATTTCGAGTTACCGGATCTAACCGATAACCCTCATTGGTGCGGATAATCGGAGCGTTGACTAGCCTTTCATTGAAATCGCGTCTCAGGGTTTTCTCGCTTACCTGATAATCCGCGACCAACTGCTCAGGGGAGAGCACCTCTCCCATAAACAATCTCGTCAATATGTCACCTAGCCTTAAAGCTAGCTTTTCACTCTTATCGCTCATGCTACTAGCGTACGGTTTCCCTTGGACAGGTTGAGGGCAAAACATTTTTAAATGTTTCTAACCGTCACGCACTTAGATTTGGCATAGCTTTCATTGGATAAGGCAGGGCAATGACGATGACTATTTTCACACTCATTCTGCGGTCTTGGACATATCCTGTCCGAGCGCAGTGGGATACTACACAACGTAGATTTACTACAACGTCAATTAAAGGAAGCAAGTAATGAAAGTGACATTCATTAAGCCACTTATGGCATCAGGTTATTCATGCCGCTCTTTAGGTTGTCCCGGTTGGGTCACCAAGGGTGGGTCATGCGATACGTGTGGCGCAATGGATTACAGTTAAGAAGGAGTATTCGTTATGGGTGGTTGGACAGAAGACCAAGGTGACTATGATGATGGTACAGAAGATTCTGGCTTCAGTCAGGACTTCGACATGGAACCGGGTGACGATGGTTGGCTCGGCGGCGACTTCATGGCTGATGATGACGATGATTAAGTTATCTTGATAATTTGAATATATCTAAGGGCGATATCAGCAATGGTGTCGCCCTTTTTCGTACCTGTGAGAAAAGGAAAAACATTATGACAAAAACACATTTTCATTCTAACCCACAACAGCGCTGGTTTAAGCCTAGCTCGTCAACAGGTGTTCGATTCGCGAAGTACGGTGCCACACTCGGTACCCGTTATGGTCCCCAAGGGGTCGTGATTGGTGGAGCGATCGGGTTTGTCGCAGGTGCATTAATCGGAGGGGCGTTGGATGAGCTAGATGTTATCTAGTGAAAAAGTAGAGGCGAAACTGCCTCTACTTTTTTCTTTGTCGTAACTGATGGGAAGTGGTTTCCCTTTATCTCGTCGGGCTTTTCCCTCTGTGTTCATTTAGCCCGTTGGGGAATTAATAACATTCCAAATTCGCACTACCATCCGTTACTTCGATTATCGGTATATCACTGTCGCTATTTACTTCTGCAAGTATGAGGTCTTTACGCTGCTTTAGGTCGAACACCGATAGCCGCTCATGAAACTGATACCAAGTAAGCTCAATGTTGCGCGTATCAGTCCCCCCTGTTTTGGATACGATGTTTACTTGTGTGCTCGATAGGGGGGCATCTTTCATTATCAAGTATTCCTTGTCCGGTAGCTTTTCATTCCATACATAGTCAGGCTTGAACACTGGCGCATTTCCGAACGGCGTATTGACTTGTCTAATCTCTTGCTTGAGCTTTAAGGCATAACGACAACTGTCACCGTCTTTGTCTTTGAAGTCTATGTAGAGCGTACAAACCTTGCCTTCTTTCTGTATACCAAGGGTGTACTTATATTCGTCGTGCTTAAGCTTGTCACTTTCGAAGAATGGGTTGTCCCGTAGGTGTAATTTGCAAGGGATATAGCCGATGTGGTCGTAGGGCTTGAACAGCAAGGTCATTTCTATCGGATCTTCTTCAAGCTTCCCTGTGGCTATCGTGGTGAACAACGCTGCATGAAAAGGTTTGTTCTTTGTCTTGGGCAGTACGGAATCTTTGCTTATGTTCTTACGGAACCATCGTTTGGTTGGCTCAATGAGGTGCTTTTCATTCGCTGGCGAGTAACTTTGAAGTACTTGCAAGATGACCTCTAAGCACTCATCTTCGTACTTCGTATCGTCATTGGCTAGCTCATTGACTTTGGCGATAAATGCTTGGTTCATCTCGTACCACAGTGGGAACTGGGTACTTTTGATAGAAAACGTTACCGGAACATGCGTGTATGCTTTGGCACGATTATCGTTAATTTTTTCGTGCATTTCAGCTTGTGTATTACGTGTTTCATCCTCGCTTTTCTTGAACGGTTTTACGGCGAGTGGGCGGTACGGATAATCCTCGACAATGTTGTTTTTGTCGATAGCGATGTGGATATCGATTGTATTATCGAGTTTATCGATAGCCGGTTTTACGGAGTACTTCTTTACGAACAAAGAATGTGCTGACTTGTTTGTAAAACTTGCAGCGATACCAGCCTCGGCGCAAGCCAGAGTGAGTTGGTTGGTGACCTTATCGACACTTACACCGAGTAGGTGGGTGAGTGTCTCAATCAGCTCATGTTTTTGATGAGGTGTTTTTAGGCCATCGCGATGAATATGTAGATTGACGATCTTATCGAGGTAGTGAGTCTTTTTTCTTGGCATGTCAAATCAAACAAATATGTTCCTTGTCGAGTACTTTACTCTTTCTTATCCCCTTATGTCTCCTAGGTTTTTACTTCAATGATGGCGTTGTGGGTTATTGGATGCGCTACCTCATCCAAAACCTTCAAAATAGTAGAAACAATAACTTAGTGCTCACGATTTACTTATACGGAGTGAGATATTGTGAGCACTACACCGATAGAAATGAACCAGAAGGTACTTAACGCCTTGCCTCGTCCTGCTAAGGGCGAGCAAGGTGTTGAGTATCCTTGGAAGAAAAACCCGCGACTACGCGTACTTGTGACCGCGACGAGTATGCGCTGGATAGTTCGCCTTGGCTGGAAGGGAAAGCGTTACTACGAGTCGTTTGGCACTTATCCCGAAATGAAGTTTGCTGAATTCAATCAGTTGGCTTACCAATTTATCGCTGATGTTCAGTCTGGGGCATACCAGAAGGGATCGCGTTTGACGGTTCAGCAGTTCTTTGATGACGTTGTACTTCCATATAGTCGTAATCATCACCGCGATTCTAAGACCTTTTTATCCCGTTCTAAGCGCGTAATGGCTGCGTTTGGTAAAGAGCGTGTTACGGACGTGACTCGCCGTGATGTTGAGCGTTTTCTCAATTCACTTACTGACTTAAGTCATGCGTCCATTAACCGTTATCACGCCTTCTTGTCGAAACTTTTTTCGATGGCGGTTGAGCACGAGATTATTGATAAAAGTCCAGTAAAGGGCGTTAAAAAACGGGTGGAGAACAATGCGAAAGACCGAGTGTTGTCCTCGAAAGAAGCGGAAAGCTTTTGTCGTCATGCTTGTGCTGAGCCGAACTTTCTACATGCGAGTGCGCTGATGTTGAGTTTGTTGACAGGTATGCGCATTGGCAACGTGATGAGTTTAACTCGCTCCATGCTTGCCGATGATCTTTCTTCTGCGCTCCTGCCGATGACGAAATCTGGTAAATCGCAGCGCATTTATTTCCCCGAGCCTGCAAAACGCCTGATCCGTAAATGTCTCAAAGTGTCGTTCAACGATTGGGTGTTCCCCTCGTTAAAGAACCAAGGCGAGCATATTGCCTACCCACGCGCTTGTATGGAGCGCATTCAGCAAGCCATGAAGCAAGAAGGCTGTCTGGACGCACCTTTTACTATCCACGATCTTCGCCGCACTTACGCAACCCAAATGTTGCTTGCGACGAACGATATTCGTCTCGCGCAGCAAAGTCTTGGTCACTCCAATGTGAATGTGACCGAGCGTTACGCCTATTATCAAAATACCCATTTAGCGCAAGCCTCTCAGCAGACCGTTGACGCTATGCTACCTAACTTACAAATCGATTAAGGAGTTCGACATGTCCAGAGTACTAACTATTGAAGAATTTGCTGAAATGTACGGTTTAAACCCTGCGACCGTGCGAACCAATGTGACTCGTAACCCTAAAAGCTTACCGCCAGTGATGCGCATAGGTCGCAGTGTTCGCTTCTTGCGTAGTGAGGTTGAGCGTTGGGAAAAAGAGATGACAATGCACTAACACAGTAATATCTCTCAATACAGATAAAAGCCCAAAGGCGTCCGTTAGGACGTCTTTGGGCTTTTTAGTATCTGCCTGTAAAAATCAAACAAAAGAGTACCGAACCTTGATCTTTTTACTGTCACAGTCTTGACGAGTGATATTTCTTCTAGCGCCTTTCGTGACTTAGGTTCTGCGCTAAATCTTAGCTGGACTTTGAGCTACGAGTTAATTGTTTTGTGGCTTGTCGACTCGATTCCCTTCTTAGTTGAGTGCTTTCTTTCATCCCTAATATGGACCTCAGCAACGCAGCGATTCTCTCGCTTAGTTGTTTTCGAGGGGGCAGCGAGCTTCTTCGCTGCTCTTTAACAATTAAATGATTTGAGGTATCAAAATGAGTAACTCTATTTTTGTGCGTACTAACTCTGGTGTAGCAAATGTGTTTGGTGGTAAAACTGTTCTTCCGTCTGAAGATCTACTGCTTATTCTGGGTGCAAAAGGCAATCTAATCGTTGCTGAAACTGGTGAAGAGGCTGACGCACTCTTTAAACAGGTATCGAAGAAGATGAAACCTGAGAAGAATAAATGTTTCATGCTAGAAAGCGGTGGCTGGATCCATGCGGATACGGTCGGCGGTGCTTTCATCTCTCCAAAGTCGGGTGCATTGTTGATGACGGTGGTAAACAGCGACAATTTGCTTGCTATGTTTACGCCTGAAGAATTCAGTGACCTCGAAGGTTTGCGTGACGCGATTACAGAAGCCTTACTGACGTACAGTGAGGGTAATGACCTGCCTAAGATTGCTTGGTCAGACTTTAAATAATCATCATTGTAAACCTTGCAAAAAGACGCCTTAGAGCGTCTTTTTGCGTTTCTGGAGAGTAGTTATATGAACGAAACATATGATTGGTTAGAGCAGTCTTCTGACTTAAGCATGGACAACCTAGCAACATCCGGTTGGACTGAGGACGAAGCGGTAAGTGCTTGGGGTGAAGCTCAACCTAGTGAGCCCACTTCTTTTGATGGCGTAAAGCGCAAAGTTAAACCACTGGTGGGTCGTAAGCCCAAAAAGAAGAAGCAAACTAAGCGAAAGCGACGAGAGGTAACACCGTTCTTTGAACGCCCCGTGATAGCGATGGATACTGAGTATGTAGAGTCTGAATGCGGAACCTACAACCGTATCTTGAGTTACCAATTTGTTGTTCTATTCAAGGGCAAGTTATCAACCATTATCTTGTTTCCTGAATCGACCAAAAAATCGGGACGGCTGGCACTGGACAAATGCTTGGTTCAGGCTATCGAAAAAGCGATGGAAGATGAAGTACTTGATAAGTGGCCGACTGACATCATTTTGTGTGCTCATTGGCTATCGGCTGATTTGTTTAACTTCAGCCAAGCTTTTGACCAACTCAAGACACATGTCAAAGGTTTACGTAAGACGGTGGCGAGTCTTGATGACGTATACGGACTGGAACTTGATAAAGTCATGTCTCGACGTATCGATAAAGAGCCTCTCAATGTTCACGACAAATCCCGCAACCGACACACCTTGTATATCACGTTCTACGACACCATGCTGCTTTCGCCCAATGGATCGTCACTAGCCTCTGTCGGAGAGCTATTGAAGATTCCAAAGGTAGAAATTCCAGAGCCGTACTCTATCTCTCGAATGGATGAGTTTCTGGAAGCACAACCGGAGAAATTCGCTGAGTATGCAATTACTGATTCAATTATCAGTGCTCGTCATTTCGAGCGTGTTTCTTCCTTCTGTCAAAATACACTCGGTCTAAATTCGGTTCCGTTCACCATCGGTGGTATTGCCGTTAAAGCCTTTGTGAATAGCTTGGATGATAAGCGCGGTTATCGTGGTTTGTTCGGTTTTGAGAAGGTGACTAAAGAAGTGTGGCCGTCTGACCGAACCAAGCCCCTAACGATAACTCGTGATGTGCCTGTAACAGCTCGTATGACGTTGGAAAACTTTGCTACCCAGTGTTATCACGGTGGTCGCAACGAGTCATTTATCGCTGGTCCTACTCCTATTGATACTTGGCGAGATTATGATGTTCCATCATGTTATTCGGCGATTACGCTAGGTCTGCGCGAGTTAGATTACGATCAGATGTACATGACTCGAGATCTGAAAGAGCTGTTTGGAGACAAATGTGCTTTGGCTTGGGTTGAGTTTAAGTTCCCTGAACATACTCGCTTCCCAAGCTTAGCCGTTCGATCTGAGTATGGGTTGATCTTCCCGCTATCAGGTGAAACGCACTGCACTGGTCATGAACTTGAAGTGGCGTATAACCAAGGTGCTGAAATCACCATCAAGCAAGCGTTTGTCGTGCCTTGGAAGAATGACGTTCGCATTTTTGAACCGTTTATGAAATGGGGTAGAGAACGCCGTAAGTCATTCGTTAAAAATAGCTTTGACGAGAAATTGACTAAGGAAATGTTGAATAGTTGCTATGGAAAGCTAGCTCAATCGTTACGCCCTAAGAGGTCGTTCGATATCCAAGCTGGTTACTCCACGCAACTACCACCATCGACTTTGACCAACCCATTTTTCGCCGCTTACACGACTGGCTTAGCTAGAGCCTTGTTGGGGGAAATGCTTCATAGCATCCCCGATGACAAGGTTGTTGTTTCAGTGACGACAGATGGCTTCCTGACTAACGCTGAACTGGATGAGATAGACCTAAGTGGCTCTATTTGTCAGCGGTTCCGAGAGCTCTACCATCGTATAGACCAAACTGGTGGTGAAGTATTGGAACTCAAGCATCAAGCGTCCCAGCTGATCGGTGCTAAAACTCGTGCTCAGTACACGGTTATCGGAAGTGAAGGTTTTGAGCCGATACTTGCGAAAGGTAGCGTTAAGGTTGATCCGATGGTCGCTGACCAAAGTGCTTATATGGTGAACAAGTATCTTACCCGTAAGCCCGGCGATAAAGTTGATGGTAGCTACCTGACACCGAACCGAATGCGCTTCTTAGAGCATAAGGATTTGATGCTAGAGAAGCGGTCTATCTACCAGAACATGGAGTTCGATCAGAAGCGACAGCTCCTAAATCCGGTAATGGTTGACGTGAAAGGACGGAAGCATATTGCGCTTGAAAGCAAGCCACACAAGTCGGTGGATGAGATGCTGTTTACAAGATTGCGCTTTGATCACTGGCGGAAGGTGCATTGTCTTAAAACGTCTGAGGATTGGTATGACTGGCAAGACCGCTTGGTAATGGCTGAAACCGCTAGTAATAAAAATTTGCGTTTAAAGGCTAATGAGGCCTCTGACAGTTTGATGGCACGCTTATTCTTGCGTTTCTACGCGCATGAAAAAAGCGGTATGAGTAAGAAACAGATCACCGCCAAAGCATTAGCTGAGTGGATGACCGATATTGGCTATCCAACCAAAGCGACCGCAGTACGTAGTGCTAAGAATACCAAATTGATTGAAGGTGCTGTACCGATGACAGAGCTGACCATCAACTTAGCTCGCTTAATAGTCTCGAAGTTTCCTGACTTCGAAGTTGAAATCCTCTTCAACCCTGAATCTCGCTCCTCACTGCGAGAAGCTCTCAGCCCGAACTGAGATCGTAAATATTAACCTATCGAAAGCCCTTATCTGGAAAGGCTTTTTTATCAAACATGCCATTGCACCGTTGGGGATATAAGAAACCCAACCTCACACGCAATGACATTTATTCAAATTCACAGCCGTCATTCCGGCGGCTAACTCAATAAAATTCTAAGGAGCATTATTATGGCTAATAAAAAATTTAACTTTTACGCATCGGTAAACAACAACAAAGCTCGTATCGTAAAAACATGGACTGAATGTGAGAAAATTATTGCTAACCCCGGTGGTAAGAAGAAGGGGGCTTTCACCTACAAACAAGCCGAAGAATACTTGCAGGAGTTGGTGTCTGAACGTGATGCTCGCCTTGCGCGCAGTAAGCCTAAGAGAAATCGATACAGTAATTCTCGACCAAAAGAAGATTTAAGCTTTTTGAGTACTTTCACAGCAAGACCTACGAAAAAGACCATTACCTGTAAGCTTGGTGTTGGCGGTAAGGGTTCGACTGTTTCGGTTGTAGGTGGTGACACGCAAGTATTTGAAGTTAAGAAACCTACAGTTTCAGCAATGCGCTACCAGCTCTGTATGCACACACTAAACATCGCTAAAAGTTTGTTAGATCAGGAGGTGAGTTCTATCGAGATTAAAGGGATGGATGCCGCGACGATAAAAACCCTCACTGAATGGGCACCGAAGTGGAAGCAACAGAACTGGGTGAAACCTAACGGACAGCCGAGACCGAACGCAGAACTCGTACGCGACATGCTGGCGTTGTATGAGCAGATTAAATCTAAGGTCAGCTTCGGTGACTGTAAAACCCCTGAATATGACGACGCACCATTCTAACTAAACATTAAGTAGCCCTACAGGGGCTGAGAGGCTTGTCCTCTCTGCTCCTGTGGGGCTTTTTACTATCTGAATTACAGGAATAATACCGATGAAAAATACTAAAATATTGACCGTGGAGGGCGTTGAGTTCCCTTCTCGTACCGCTGCTGCGCGTCACTATGGTTTGAATCCCAAATTGGTTAACGAACGCATTACCAAGTTCGGGTGGACGCTAGAGCAAGCTCTTGAGCTGGAAGCGCGCCCTAAAGGTGACTACCGCAAGAAAGTTGTTATAGACGGCACTGAGTACTCAAGTATGCGCCAAGCGGCTAGAGAGCTAGGTGTGGCGCAAAGTACGCTAATGAACCGCATAAAAGCTGGCATATCTGTAGAGGAAGCACTATCGACTCCTCAGTCCGACCGAGAGAAGCTAAAAGTTCAGTCCAAACCAATGTTTTACCAAGGAAAGCTCTATCCGTCTGCGCGCCATCTGTTGCTTACTAATCCCACTCTGGTTGCTGGTGGCGATTTGGGTAAGGCCGTTACCTCGTTGAATGATAAGGCTCGCCGAGCTAAGAATCATGGTGAGGTTTTGAATCTGTCGTTGGATCAAGTTACTGCTGAATATGGCTTAGCGAAAATTGGGTTTGCTGATGAGTTTGATGGTTTTGTTGTACAGTTAGTTGAGCAAGTTGGTGACGCGGCTTTGACCGAGCTGTTCTACGAGCTGAAGTAGTCCGAATTGGCTTTCTGAAGGGAGTAGTTGCGTTGAGTGACTGCTCCCTTTTTGTTGTCTGCATTTTATGCTGGTGGTTTTGTTGTCGGAGTGGTTGACTGAATCTTCGCTGTTGATGATTGAATTAATAATAAATTTTGTGTTTTTATCACTAGACCTTAATTCACTAAAATTAGTGAATTACATCATTCCATAAAACTACTTTGTCTCTGCCTGTTTTTTTTGCTTGGTATAGAGCGCGGTCTGCTCTATCAATGACTATCTCCATTCCTTCATCTGATTTTAGTACTTCTGATATGCCTAAACTAATTGTTATCGGTTTCTTTCCTGTGAATTGGTGTTTCTTGATATTAACTCTCAAAGACTCCGTCAGTATCAGTGCTTGATTTACAGATGTCTCTGGTAGCAGAATGATGAATTCTTCTCCTCCCCATCGTGCAAAAATATCACTTTTTCTCAGTCTAGATTTAATCAAATTGGTAAGTTCTAATAAGTATTTGTCGCCAACAGTATGTCCAAATTGGTCATTGATGGATTTGAAATAATCCACATCAATCATCACAATGGAGTATTTTTCTCCATTTCGTAAAAAACGCTCATATTCATAAGATAAAAACTCCATAAACCTGTGTCTGTTGAAAGATTTGGTTAAGTAATCCAAGCTAGATAAAGTCTTTAATTTAATGCTGTATTGATGATTTCTATAAAAAAACCAACTATACAGTATGAATATTACAATTGTGAAAGCCGCAAATTTTTCATAATCTGATTGCATGTCCTGAATTAGATGGTCTTTGTGGGTTGCAATTAAATAAGCAACATGTTCACCCTTGATGTTAATTATCGATAAGAAGTTTAGAATATAATAAGACGTATCTGTTGATAAGCTAAATGAAAAATTACTTTCTGTATTAATTCTAGGCTGAAGTTCTTTTGATAATGTTTTTAAATCGTCTAATAATTCCGGAAAGTTTCTGTTTTCATTGAACTTATTATGAACTTGTTTATCATAATAGTAATTGTCTGATAAAGTGCTTAGTGAGTAGTTTTCTTTCATACTTTCAAAAACACTACTATCGACCACATCTTTTTTTATCAGAAAATAAAAATCAAAGTCGGTATATAGGCCTGAAAGAACATCGATAATGCTAGACATTGAAAGTGATACTTCCATTGTTCCTAAAAATTTACCGGCCTTAAATATTGGATAAACGAATCTATAACCATTGAATATTCTTCCTTCTTCAAACCCTTCAACAAACTCTTTTCTTTCATTTGCTAATCTTATAGATTCTCGGATGGATAATAAGTTATCTCCATATTTATCTGGTTGATGAACTCGTAAGAAACTATCACCGTTTGGAAAGTGAAAATGTAGCTGTCTAAAATTACTTTTCTTTAATAGAGAATATTTATTTTTCACTATTGAAAGTAATTTGTCTCTGTATGTTTCCTTATCTTTTACATTGTACGCGTCTTCCATAATTTTTAGCACGTCATTATTGGATATGATGTCTCGATATATATATTGTGAAAATGGTTTATAAGTCGCTAAGCTTGATTTAACTTTTGCTTGGAATTCATAAGAAGAGCTCTGAAGAATTCTTTCTTTCTGTTGCGTATAATCCAAACTTACACGCCATAAGAAAAAAGCAAGAAATATTAATAAACTTGATAAAATGATAAATACTAATTGTTTGCTAAATATGTTTTTTTCTAACATCCAAGTCTACCACTGTACCTATTTTTAATTTTTGTGCATCAATATCCCAAACGAACCATGTACTTCATATAAGTCATTGATATCTTATTATACCTTTTAGTTATAACTAAACCTTACCTCTTAAGGAGTAGTTGTCTACATAGTAGTACTATAACTATCCAAAATCTGCAACTTTGTAGGTCTAAATGGGTGATGAGAAAGTTAGTTTTTGAAAATGACATGGTGTTCCTTAAGAATGATTTGGCATCTAAGTATCATAACCCTAAAGTTTAAACAAACTACGTATTTAGTTTATTTTTTAATTAAATTAGTAATTTACAATCTAGCGATTGAGGTTTGATTTGTAGTAACGGCATTTAAAAATTATCGGTTTCACATCTCTGACATTACCATGAATGGTGTCTATCATGGTGTGCTTTAGACATGCCTGATTTAGCAATTAATGAAGATAGGTATATAATTGTGGCTAATGACTCATTTTTGAAGTCTAAGTTCAATAACACTGTGATGTTGCAGTAGAAATGGAGTGGAATACATATGAGGTTTAGTCAAAAGATTGTTGGAGCGTCGTCTTTACTATTGTTAATGACAGCATCTATCTTATCAATCGAACAAGTAAATACCGTAAGAGCAGAAGTCACTGAACTGATTGGTAGTAGCCTAAAGGGGTTAGCTGAAGGGGTTGCCGACACCGTCGCAACCGAATTAGAAAGTAAAAAGGCCTTAGCTCAATCCACAACGGAAGTGATACAACTAGATGCTAACAATCGTGATTTTGTAAGAGATGTACTGGAAACAAATCGACTAAAAAGCAGCTTCATCTTTGCGGGGCTTGGCTATGCTGACGATGGTAAGATGATAGAAAACGATGATGGTTGGAACCCTGATACAAATTATGACACGCGTTCTCGACCTTGGTTTGTTGACGCTAAAAAAGAGAGAAAGCTGACAATTACTGAACCTTACATGGATTCTTCATCCGGAGAGATGGTGATATCGATTGCGACACCTATTATTCAAAGTGGGCAGTTTATTGGTGCGATGACTTATGACATGAGTTTAGGTCGACTTGCTGAAATGGTTAACAAAGTCAACTTATTTAATGCAGGTCACATGTTTATCATTTCTTCAAGTGGTATGACGATTGCTCATCAGAACGCTAAATATAATGGTCAAGATGTCACAGCTTATCTACCTAATGTACATATCAAAGAAGGGGCGCAAGCTCTTACAATAGACGGTAAAGAATTCGTGGTTGGTTTTACGTACATGCCGAGAGAAAACTGGTATGTAGGCTCTCTAATAGATCGCTCTAAAGCTTTTTCTGCAATATCAAAATTGCGCAACAGTGCAATAGTTTACACGATCATTGGAGTGGTTCTTAGTATCATCATACTTACTTTTTTGATTAAGTATTTAATGACACCTCTTAATGCTTTAAATAATGCAATTCAAGACGTCGCTTCAGGTCATGGTGATTTAACTAAGCGCCTTAGTACAGAAACAGACAAAGAGTTTGCTGAACTTGCTATCGGGTTCAATACTTTCGTCTCAACATTACAGAATCAGATTAAAGCTACGAAAGCGATTGGAGAGGAAATTAAACATGGTGCAGAGCAAACTATGGATAATATGCATAGTTCTGCTCAAGCAATGAACTCTCAACTTCAAGAACTAGAGCAACTTGCTGCTGCTATGAATGAGATGGCTGCATCAGCAACAGAGGTTGCAAACAGTGCTCAAGGAGCTGCCTCTGCTGCTCAAGATGCAGACAATGCTACAAAACAAGGTTCGACAATTGTTGGCGATACGACAACTTCTATAGGCGTACTCTCAGATCGTATAGAACAAGCTGTAGAAGAGGTTAAAGGACTTGAGTCAGCTACTACAAATATTGAATCGATCTTGAAGGTTATCAATGATATTGCTGACCAAACAAATTTACTCGCTTTAAACGCAGCTATAGAAGCTGCAAGAGCTGGAGACTCTGGTCGTGGTTTTGCCGTTGTAGCAGATGAAGTCCGAACTCTTGCTCAGCGTACACAACAATCAACAACTGAAATTCGTGTTATGATTGAGCAGTTACAGGCTGGCTCTAATTCTGTGTCGGTCGCAATGTATGAGAGTAAAGCGACGGCAGAAGAAGCCGTTAACAAAGCTCAATTGGCAGATAATGCATTACAGAAAATTCGAGGTGCGATTCAACACATCAGTGACATGAATATGCAGATCGCGTCTGCTGCTGAAGAGCAAAGTCTAGTTGCTGAAGAAATTAACCATAATACTCTCAAAATAAAGGACCTATCAGCACAGGTGTCTGACTCAGCACAAGAGGCAAATATTTCCATGCAGACACAGAAAAATAAAGTTCATGATCAAAATGATATTTTAGGTAAGTTCATCGTATAACTTTATAAATTGAAAGGATTATTAATATGATGATTTTAGCCGTTTAATGGGCATGTTAAATGGCTAAAATTTAATGTAATTGAAATTATTCGGATAATGTGGTTGGTGGTTATGATATTTTATAGAAAGTGGAAAATGCTAGAGTGAAAAATAAATTATTACTTGCTACCGTGTTCTTCTCCAGCTTCATAACGTCGATTATAATTGCGACATTCATTTCTTATCAATTCCAAAAGATAGAACAGAATAAGTTTTTATCGGAATTACTAACGAACTCTGAGAAAGTGACGACACAGTTAGTGAGAGTATTATCTGTAGCTAATCGTCTACAAAACTTCGAATGTGACCAAAGAAATATAAATGAGCTGCGTAAACTAGTCCAAGAAAGCTCTGAAATTTATGATATTGGATATATTGTCGATAAAACTGTGTATTGCACTGCTAATTGGGGTGTGGTTTTTCCCACTAAATTGATTTCAACAGATATTGGTAAAAATAATAATTATCAATTTTATGCCAATGAACATAGTCTCTACAATATAGTGGAAGATTATAATATAACGGCTAGTGGTAATTTTTTTGCAGTGAATATAACAACTCCCTATTCTCGGCAGATAAAAACTATGCCTAAATTTGCATTTGAGATTTACTCTTCAAGTATTGATTATATTTTTGAACGCTACACACCGTATAGCACCAACAATATACTTTATGGCTTGAACCTTGAGGCTGAGTTATGTAGTGAGCGTTACGAGTACTGTGTAAAAGCAGAAAATAGAAATGCGGGATTAAACTATTACAGCACTAATACAATTGTTTTAATAATTGTTTTTATTATTATTTTTTGTTACTTGATAACACATTTGGCATCATCACTAATCGACAATGCTCAGTCAATTGAAAGTCGATTTAGACGTGCATTAAAAAAAGAAATTCTACATATGGAATATCAACCCATAATAGATATTGAAAGCAGTAAAATAATATCAGTAGAGTGTCTTGTTAGGTGGTCAGATGAAAAATATGGAAAAGTTGCACCTCCACTATTTATTAGTATAGCTGAGAAATTATCTTTATATCCTCAGCTCACGTCTTTCACTACGACGCGTTCTATCACGGACATGGCTTCAATTTTAAAAAATGATCGTGATTTTTCTCTAAGTATCAATATAAGAAGTTATGAAATATTAGATAAAATGTTTCTCGTATTTCTACATAATCTTACTAGAAAACTGGATGTTAAACCGAGTCAAATTAAGATAGAAATTACTGAAGAAATTGATGTTGGTTTAAAAGAATTATTGGATTTTTCAACCAGAGCACGTGCGTTAGGATTTATTGTCGTGCTCGATGATTTCGGGACTGGTGTTGCAAATTTGGTATGGTTAACTGAAATTAACTTTGATTGCATTAAAATTGATCGTGTTTTCGTAAAAGCATTAAATTATGACTTAAAGAAAGGCATGTCTGAAGCAATAATGGATCTTGTGACTAGCTTGGGTAAGCGAATTGTTTTTGAAGGTGTAGAGACAGAGAAAGAGTATAAAATTATTAAAGAGCAATGTTCAACTGGATTTATTCAAGGATGGTACTTCTATAAAGCCATGCCAATTGATGACTTGATATCATTACTCGAAGGCCGTCGTTAGTATGTAGTTAGTTTTATATACATACTCTGTCTGTAAAGTTTGCCCATGTCATAGGGACTGCTAAGCCGTTTAATGGACTTAATTATAGTAAAAGCGTGCGATTGCTTTATAATATAATGATAATAATATCAATAAAATTTTTACCTATTGTGTAGAGTCGAGATATGTTTTTTCTAAAAAGAAAGAGTCACCTATAAAATCGAGTCATTCTGATGAAGTATACAATGCCATTAAAAAACACGTGGCGTGGGTCGAGTTCAATCCAGAAGGATTCATTCAAGATGCAAGCCCGTTATTTTTGAATTTTTTGGGTTATAAACTGGAAGAAGTCAAAGGAAAACACCATAAAATTTTGTGTTCTGAAAGTCATGCGAATTCATCGGTATATCAGGCTTTTTGGAAAGAGCTTGCTAATGGAGTGACTAAAGAAGGTACCTTTGAGAGAAGAAATAAAAAAGGTGAGACTGTCATTCTTGAAGCTACATACTTTCCAATTAAGGACTCCAACGGTCATGTAACTGGTGTAGCAAAAATCGCAGCCGATATCACAAAGCTTTACTACAAAAATCAAAAGAATGAAGCACTTTTTAGCGCACTAGACAAGTCTCTGGCAATCATTGAATTTTGATCCGCAAGGAAAGATTCTTAGCGCGAATGCAAATTTCTTAAATACATTGGGCTATAGTGCTAATCAAGTTGAAGGTCAACATCATCGCATATGTTGTTTTGACGATTTTTATAGTGAAAATCCTTGCTTCTGGCAAGAATTACAAGCTGGACAAATTAAGTCTGGACTGTTCCAGCGTCGTAGCTCTCATGGGGCGAGTATCTGGATTGAGGCAACATATAATCCAATCCGTGATGACACAGGTCAAGTTGTAAAAGTCGTTAAGTTTGCCAGTGATATTACAGAGCGTGTTGAGCGAAACCGCGCAATAGCTGAAGCTTCAGAAGTGGCGTACTCTACGGCAGTAGAAACAGCGCAAATAGCTCAGGAAGGAGCGAGACTTTTGGCTGAGACCGTTCACGTTTCATTAGATATCTCTGATAAATCAGAAGATACAGCCAAGAAAGTACTGCAATTAAAAGATACATCACAAAATATTCACAACATTGTGGCGACTATTCAGGGTATAGCGGATCAAACAAATCTATTGGCACTTAACGCAGCCATAGAAGCAGCCAGAGCCGGTGAACACGGAAGAGGATTTGCAGTGGTTGCGGATGAGGTTCGAAAACTGGCATCACGTACCTCTGATTCCACAGATGAGATTGTAAAAGTGGTGGAAGAAAATCAAGGTCTTATCAATGAAGTTACGGATAGAATGTCTGAGGTTTCATCAATTTCAAAACAAGGTAATGCAAAAATTACTGAAGTCTCGACGGTAATGGATGAAATTTATAAAGGGGCTGAAAATGTTTCAAATACCGTTATGAACTTATCGAATAGTCAATCATAGATATATAGGTGAGCTGTCTAATCTAAACGATTATTGTTAATGCGATCTGCACCAATAATATTTGAGTAGACGTCATGTGACTTTTGACATACCTAAAGTAATTTTTGGATTGCTAATCTGTGCTCGACGTGTGCTAAAAAGATCCTATGAAATCCTATTTCATGGTCCTTGATATCCAAAGGAGTCCTCTTAAATGCAAGTAATTACAAGAGCTTAAGAGGAATTCAAAATCCGTTGCCTTCGGGCGTGGCGGTTCAAGTCCGCCCACCGGTACCATATTCCAAGACAGAGCCTCGACGAAAGTCGGGGCTTTGTTGTTTCTGGCGTTTGTGAATTCAAACCTAGCGCGGCGTCAGGAGTGCCTGCCCAGTTGGATGCAAGCCTTGTCACCTCACTTATCAGTACCATACATAGAAAGGTCGCTTTTATAGCGGCCTTTCGTCGTTTGGGGGGGATGCGCTCAGATTTACGTGTGTTTGGAGATTCGAGTTGAATACCGATTTGCCGCGTTTCAAAAGAAAAAAGCGCGAGGGGTATGCCTCGCGCAAACTACTACATGATGATAGTAGGGAACAGCTTATAGAGCTGTGAACAAGGTGTTCTGTGAGTTGGGAGTCCAGTCTGCTTGAGATACGTGCGGTACATTAACTAGGTAACGCAAACCTTGATAAGTCACCACATCGCCTTGTTTGTATGAAACATTCTGAGTCCAATTAGTTGCTGGATCCGCATTCGTCCACAAGCTAGATGTTGGTGATGGAGCCCAATCTTGTTGCGCTGTATGGCTTGTTACTGCTTGATATACCGTACCGAGGTGTAGAACGTAGTCGCCGGCGCTGTAGTTGTTACCAACTTGCCAGTTCGGCGTGTAGTTATCCATGGTATCGAAGACATAACCAGCCTGTTTGGCTAGCTGGATAAACTTCGCGAGCTTCGGTAGGTTTTGAGTTGCACCCATGCCACGTTTACCGTCTTCAAACAGGAACTCGTGAGTTAGTACAATAACTTTATCGGCATGCAAAGGTGTACCACATGGGAACTCTTGTGCTTTGGAGTTGATAGGGTTAATTGTCGTAGGCGCACAAGTATTTAGCGCGGAATCGACATACCCAAGGAATGGTTCAGCTTCTGTAAGGCTGTTTGCTGGCATCGCAATGCCCCAGTTTTCAGGGGCCCAATCCACATCCCAACCGTGAGTTTGATAGCCATTATTCGCTAGGATATTTTGAACCGCGATGGCTGCTTTTACACTGTTGGATGGATTTGCCGTATCACATGCATAGCCAGGCTCCCAAGGTTTAAGATCATCGGACGTGGCACATAAGCCGTCCGCTTTGAAGTCTTTCGTAACGCGCCAACCATTGGTATACGGCAAACGAGCAAACTCATTCGCTTTATAGTTTGGGTAGCTCGTAATGTTCGGCAAATATTTTTCTAGTACTGACAAGTTTTCTGCAAACATCGAGGCATCGTAGGCAGGATCTTGATAAGAGTTGATCTGGTGATCACCCGTTGCATTACATTCTGCCGCACTGTTTGGGCCAAATTCTTCAACACAGTTGTGAACCATATGGTCATAACTGTGGTTTGCGACGATGTGGCCGCTATCCAACGCCAGTTTTAGTGCCTCTAACGCTCTGTCTTCGTTTTCATCACCAATACCATCTAGATGCCACGCATTTAAGTAAAACGTCGCTTTTACTTCTTCTTGATTTAGCACATTAATGACGTCAATTGAGGCGTTGATTGGGCCATCATCAAACGTCAGATAAATGGTTCCTTTGGTGTCAGTTTGGGCAAATGCATATTGAGATAGAGCGGCACTTACAAGCGTTGCAATAGCCAGTTTATTTAATTTCATTTTCGATTCCTTTTCGAAATTAATAATGACGTTGTCAGTAGTAATATATTGATAGTTGTAAATGTAAATTCGTAATCTTCCTTAATTCTCTGACTTTTATCCTAGACCTAAATAATTATTAAAAAATAGACCTTATTTTCTAAAGTGAGATTCTGTTCACGAATAACGCAACCGGTTGCGCTTTTTTGTGCTGATTATTTTTGCTACAGTTTTTGCAGGTTGAAATTTACACAACGGGAGTAAGGCTATGAAAAAGATCCTTTTATGCTGTAGCGCAGGGATGTCGACCAGTATGCTTGTTAAAAAAATGGAGCAAGCTGCTGAAATTAAAGGAATTGAATGCAAAATTGATGCGATGTCAGTGAATGCATTTGAAGAGGCGATTAAAGAGTATGACGTTTGTTTACTAGGTCCTCAGGTACGCTTTCAACTAGAAGAGTTAAGAAAAACAGCGCAAGAGTACGGAAAAAATATCGATGCGATATCTCCCCAAGCATATGGAATGATGAAAGGGGACGAAGTACTAGAGCAAGCATTAGAATTAATTAACTAAGCCAATAATTTGAAATAAAAGAAAATTGTTCATCAAATATAAATATTTGATGCGGGATTATTTTGTCTGAAATAAGGATGGACTCTATGAAGCTTTATGACGCGATTATAGGAACAGTCGAAAAGCATATAGCCCCTATCGCTGCAAAAGTGGGTAATCAACCCCACGTTCGCGCAATGAGAGATGGTTTTATTGTCGCTATGCCGTTTATCATCGTGGGCAGTTTCATTTTGATTTTTGCATTTCCACCATTTGCTGAAGATACGACGTTTACCTTTGGTCGTCTTTGGCTTGACTTTGCTACCACTCACTTTGACACCATTATGATGCCTTTCAATATGTCGATGGGGATCATGACCATCTTCGTGTCGCTCGGTGTCGCCTACAGTTTGGCGAAAGCGTACAAAATGGATGGGATCACTAGCGCGGTTTTATCTTTAATGTGTTTCTTGCTGGTGGCCGCACCAGCTCAAGATGGCTCGTTAGCGATGAAACACATGGGCGGTACAGGGATCTTCACTGCAGTAATGTGTGCCTTCTTTGCTGTTGAGCTGTATCGATTTATGAAAAAGCACAACATCACGATTCGCATGCCAGAGCAGGTGCCGCCTGCGATCGCGCGTTCTTTCGAGGTGTTACTGCCTGTTCTAGCTGTGTTTGTCACGCTTTACCCATTAAGCATCTTCGTTCAAACCCAATACGACATGTTGATTCCTGATGCAGTTATGGCGATGTTCAAGCCATTAATCAGCGCATCAAATACTTTACCTGCCATCATTGGTGCACTACTTATGTGTCAATTACTTTGGTTTGCAGGGATTCATGGTGCCGCGATTGTGGTTGGCCTTCTATCGCCAATCTTTCTAACAAACATCAGTGGAAACATTGACGCATTTGTTGCTGGGCAACCTGTTCCGAATATCTTCACTCAGCCGTTCTGGGACTTCTATATCTTCATTGGTGGTTCTGGTGCGACGTTAGCGTTGGTTCTACTGATGTCATTTAGCCGCTCTGTTCACCTAAAGAGTATCGGCCGAATGAGTGCGGTTCCTGGCTTCTTCCAAATTAATGAACCAGTGATTTTTGGTAGCCCAATCGTAATGAACCCAACATTGTTCATCCCATTTGTTTTTGCTCCAGTAATTAACGCAACGATTGCTTACTTTGCTGTGCACCTTGGCTTCGTAGGTATGGGTGTAGCTACTACGCCATGGACGACGCCGGCAATTATTGGTGCGTCTTGGGGAAGCGGCTGGACGTTTTCTCCGGTGCTGCTCGTAGTGGGGCTGTTGATTCTTGACCTTCTTATCTACTTCCCATTCTTCAAAATGTTTGAGAAGCAAATGCTTGAGCAAGAACTACCAACAACCAAAGAAACGAAACAGGCAGAACAACCTGCTGGTGAAGGCGTAACCGCTTAATTATGAATGGGCTGTTTTACCAAGCAGCCCATATTTCTGGAGAGAGAAAATGGAACAAGAACTGGTTGTAATGGAAATCATCTGTAATGCGGGTGAAGCCAGAAGTTTAAGTTATGAAGCACTCCGTTTGGCGAGAGAGCAAAAATTTGAAGCAGCAGAAGAGAAATTGTTGCAAGCCAGAGAGTGCATTAACAAGGCGCATTTAATTCAGACGCAACTGATCGAAGAAGATCAGGGGGAAGGCAAAGTGCCGATGACTCTGGTTATGGTGCACGCTCAAGATCATTTAATGACAACGATTCTAGCGCAAGAAATGGCTGTTGAGATTGTCGCTTTGAACAAGCAACTCGCGAACAAGTAAGGAAATCATTATGTCTAGAGAGGCGATCAAACTTGCCATTATTGGTGGTGGCAGTAGCTATACCCCGGAATTGGTTGAAGGGGTAATCAAACGCTTGGATTACTTGCCAGTTAAACAGATTCACTTTATGGACATAGAATCCGGCGCGGAAAAGCTAGAAATCATCAAAGGCTTGGCTCAGCGGATGGTCGATAAAGCGGGCGCGGATATTGAAATTAAAGCGGATTTTGACCGCCGTGCTGCGATCAAAGGCGCTGACTTTGTCATGACTCAATTCCGTGTAGGCGGGCTTGCTGCTCGAGCAAACGATGAAAGAATTCCTATCAAATACGATGTGATCGGACAAGAAACCACAGGCCCTGGCGGATTTGCTAAAGCACTGAGAACCATTCCGGTCATTCTTGATATCTGTAAAGACATTGAAGAGTTGGCGCCAAACGCTTGGATGCTCAACTTTACGAACCCTGCTGGTCTCGTCTCAGAAGCGGTGAGTAAGCATACTAAAGTCAAAAGTATCGGCTTATGTAATGTACCCGTCTCAATGGAAATGATGATTGCAGAGATGATGGATTGCGAGCCCAAAGAGCTACAGTTGGAGTTTGCAGGTCTAAATCATCTGGTCTGGGTACACAAAGCGTGGCTGAAAGGCGAAGACATCACTCAAACCGTCTTAGAGAAAGTCGGAGATGGCGCTAACTTCAGTATGAAGAACATTTGGGAAGAACCGTGGGATCCGGCATTTCTAAAAGCGCTCGGTGCGATTCCTTGTCCTTATCATCGCTATTTTTACCAAACAGACGCTATGTTGGCAGAAGAAAAGCAGAGCGCAGATGAAAAAGGGACTCGCGCAGAGCAAGTCATGGAAACCGAAAACGCATTGTTTAAGCTCTATCAAGATCCGAACTTAGACCACAAACCGAAAGAGTTGGAAGAGCGAGGGGGAGCGTATTACTCAGATGCGTCACTCAATCTCGTCGACTCTATTTATAACAACCGTAACAGCATTCATGTCGTAAACGTCTTAAACAATGGCGCGATCAATGGTCTACCGGATGACGCCGTGATTGAATGCAGTGCAGTGATTGGTAGTTGGGGAGCAAAACCACTTGCTGTTGGTGAGCTATCAAACAACATCAAAGGACTACTGCATCAAGTGAAAGCTTATGAGCAGTTGACGATAGAAGCCGCTGTTGAAGGTAACTACGACAAAGCATTGATGGCATTAACGAATAATCCTTTGGTGCCAGACATTGGTCGAGCGAAAGCGATATTGGATGAGCTGTTAGCGGTTAATGCGCCTTATTTGCCTCAATTTAAACTTACAGCGTTGTAATACTAAGGAAGAGCGTCAATGAAAGTCATTTTTAATGCGGACGATTTTGGTCTGACTCAAGGTGTTAATAACGGCATTGTAAAGTCCCATCAAGATGGTGTCGTGAAATCGACTACTATGATGGTAGGGATGGATGCCGAGCAGAATGCAATCGAGTTAGCTCATCAAAATCCAGACTTAAAAATTGGCGTACATCTACGGTTTACAGCAGGTGCTCCTCTCACGGAGCACCCAAACTTAACCAATGGTAGAACGCATTTCGTCAAATACAGTGAATTGTGGAACAAGCAAGATTTTGAAGCTCAAGCGGTTTACGATGAAGCTAAAGCTCAAATTGATCACTTCTTGTCACTTGGACTAACGCTCAGTCATCTTGATAGTCATCATCATGCTCATACGCACCCCCAGATTCTTCCTATTGTTCAGAAACTCGCGAAAGAGCACCGCGTGCCACTTCGCGGGAGTGGTATCTGTCATCAACCAATGACGACAAGCTATTTCTTTACCGATGAGTTTTACGATCAAAAGGTAAGTTTGGACGGATTAATGCAACACCTTCTGAGCTTAAAAGAGAATTACGATGTGGTAGAGGTGATGTGTCATCCTGCTTATGCCGACCAGCCCCTTATTATGAAAAGTGGCTATGCACTGCAAAGAGAGTTAGAGCTACAAGTGCTCACATCTCCCATTCTAAAAGAGCAATTGGCGCAGCATGGTATAGCCGTCACGGATTACTCCGCACTCGTTTCTACCAGCCAAGTTGTAGGTGTATGATTAAGGCTGCCAGATTCGACCCCTATAGTCACCTTACGAATTGCTGGCAGCCATTTTTCGAATAAAAACATTCATTATTTATTAGCAGTTGGATTCATTAGCATTATGGCAAGGATTAAAGATGTCGCCGAACTCGCCGGTGTAAATCGTTCTACCGTTTCTCGCATCATTAATGGGGAAGGAAAGTTTCGTGAAGAAACTAGAAAAAAAGTAGAACAAGCCATGGCGCAATTGAATTACCGTCCAAGTGCGATCGCCCGTTCTCTTGCAACATCGTCAAGTAATATGGTCGGTTTGTTGGTGACTTATTACACCGGTGGATTTTTCGGTGAAATGATGGAGCAAGTGCAAACGGAATTGGACATTCATAAGAAGTTTCTCATCACTGCGCAAGGTCATCATTCTGCTGAAGGAGAGAAAGAAGCGATTCAGCGTTTCAACGATCTTCGTTGCGATGGCTATGTTCTGCATAGTCGCTATTTATCCGATGATGATCTACGTGAGTTAGCAAAACTTCCTACGCCTTTTGTGCTTCTCGATCGTTATGTTGAAGGGATTGAAGAGCGCTGCATTACGTTTAATCACCACCATGCAAGTCGTATCGCTGTTGAGCACTTAATCGCTGGTGGCCATAAAAACATTGCCTGTATTACCGGGCCATCCCTACGTCACAATAGTTTGCTCAGAAAGCTTGGTTATGTTGATGCAATGAAAACAGCCGGTATCGACATTGATGAAAGTTGGTGTGAAGAAGGGAATTACGGCAGACAAAGCGGTTATGATGCGATGGCTTCCATTTTGAAACGTCACCCAGAGGTAACTGCTGTATTTTCATGCAGCGAAGAAATGACGGTTGGGGCGATGCAATATCTTCATGAGCATAAAATTTCGGTGCCGGAGCAAATCTCTTTAACCAGTTTTGACAGTGTAGACCTATGTGAAAGTTTGTACCCGACGGTATCTGCGGTGCATTTCCCTATTAGTGATATGGCGCGAGCGGCTGTGCAAACGTTAATGGGGTTAGTAAAAAAACAGGAGCACATAGAAAAACCTGTCTTCGAAGCAAAGCTGAAATTGCGTCATGCGGATCGAGTCTTAAAACAAGACTCTGATTGATATTCAGGTATGAGCTTGATTCAAATTATGAACAACACTTTGGTTCTTAACGCGAATGACTCGCACTTGTGAGTTCTTATTGATGAATTTATTTACAGAATCTACTACTATTCTTGGTTTATCGTGAAAACTTAATAGTAGTGAAAAAGTGGCAGCAATTAAACTTACAGTGGATCGTATTCAGCCGGGATTACATATCCGCCTTCCGCTAAAGTGGAACGATCACCCCTTCCTACTCAATAGCTTTAAAATTAAAGACCAGGAACAGATCGAGATGATTCGTCATCTCGGTGTGAAGTTCGTGTACTTTAATCCAGAACAAAGCGACACCGCACCATTGCCCGTTAATCAAATCCAAACGGACAGCACAACAAGCAATGAATCGTTGGATCTAGAAACGCAAAAACTGTGGCAAGAAAAACAGAAACGAATTGAAAAGCTCAGTGCATATCGTCGACGAGTGATTCAGTGTGAGAAAGAGTTTGAACGCTCACTTGCGCGGATGCGATCAGTCATGACGAAAATTCGTAACCGCCCAACTGCCGCTGTTGATGAAGCTCAACTGTTAATAGAAGACATTGTTGAGAAGTTGATGTGCGATGATAACGTCACACTTCATCTAATGAACGGCAAAAACGAATTTGAAGATATCTATTTCCATTCTCTAAACGTTGCGGTTATTGCCATGATGATTGGGCGTGCGAAAGGGTATTCTGCCAAGCAACTAAAAGAGCTCTCTTTCGCTGCTCTGTTTCATGATATGGGTAAGATCAAAATCCCTACCGCTATATTAAGAAAGCAAGTGCCATTAACCGAGCCAGAAACCAACTACCTAAAGTTACATACTAAATATGGTTTGGATCTCGCGAATCAGATCGAAGGTTTTCCTGAACCAGCTAAAACCGTGATTGCTCAGCATCATGAGTTAAGAGATGGCTCCGGTTATCCTGAGGGTCTTAAAGGGGATGAAATTGATGAATTGGCTCAAATTGTCATAGTGGCAAATGCATTTGATAATTTGTGCCATACACCGATCGCTTCAGAACAGAAAATCCCATACACCGCCCTTTCTCATTTATATAAAAACTGTAAACACCTATATAAAGAAGAAAACCTTAATATTCTGATCAAGTTCATGGGCGTCTTCCCTCCTGGCACGGTTGTTCAGTTATCTAATAATATGGTGGGATTGGTCATCTCAGTGAACGCTTCAAACCTGCTATTTCCAAATGTTCTGGTTTACGACCCATCAGTGCCAAGAACTCAAGCTCCCATCATTGAGCTTGCATCGAAAGATTTGAGGATCGTAAATGCGATTCATCCATCTAAATTGCCAGATAAGATAAAAGAGTACCTAAACCCACGCTCGCGAATATCCTATTTCTTTGACAGTGATGAGTAGTTATCCACAGTTTTTTGTGAGTATTCTGTAGAAATGCTGGGTGTTAATTTGGGTGAATTTAGATGTTGAGTGGAAAGTGTCCATTTGGCATGTTTTTTTAGAAAAAATGCATTTTTAGTATTGCCAAAGAAATTCTTCTCCCTATAATGCGCATCCATCGACACGGCAGACGCGATAAGGCTTCAGCAGGGTCGGAGAGGTAAAAAGCTTCTACGAAAATTAGTTGAAAAAGTGTTTGACACTAACAACCAAATCGCTAGAATGCACCTCCGCTTTGAGAGAAAAACTTCTCGAAAAGCAAGCTCTTTAACAATATAGACCTATCAATCTGTGTGGGCACTCGTTGATGATAATCCAATT
>NZ_JBICJM010000008.1:0-12044 GCF_043103065.1 Vibrio sp. YQ_11
ACAGTGTTGGCAAAGCGGTAATAAACTCCAAATTAAAGCCTTGGGTTTGGCAACTAACAAAGCATTCAAGAGGGATTCACAACGCTCGGCAGTTTTAGTTTGAATTAGCTTTAGTGTTTACGGCACAATGGTTTAGGTTAGGTGGTGGCGTTGTTCACCCCTTAATGCGGCGTTATGTTTACTTGTATTTCAAAGGCTTAAAGGTCTTAGGCTATAGTTCTTTGTTCCTTTCCCTAGTCGACTCAGCAAATCCGCATTGTCGGTCTAAGTTCTTGAATCTCTCAGCCCGTAAAACATGCCAATGTTCGTGGGTTGCTTCATTGTCAGGTCGTGGCGGTCGGTTGTTTGTGTAACTGGCTTTAAGTTGCTTCTAGGTTCTTAGCCAATTAGCATTTCGGCTTGGCAGTTGCCTCGGCAATTCAGCATTGTTTTGCGCTTTGGTTGGAAAGAAAGGGCGCTTGTTGTTGCTCGGTCGTATTGCCTCATTGGTAGGGAAGTGGAAATACACGTTTCAGGTTGGTCGCCTTTGGCGGTCAAGTTGGTTCTGACCTTGTGGTTTACTTCAGAAAACTAGTTAGAAATAGTAGTTCTTTCTCAAGTAAATCAGTCATTTGTGGTAAAACATAACAAACAATTTAAGAGGGATTCCCAACGCTTGGCATTTTTGCTTCTACTTCAATTTTAGTGGTTACGGTACAATGCTTTAGGTTGGGTGGTAGCGTTGCTCACCCCTTAATTGGGCGTTATGCTTCCGAGGAAATGGTAGGTTCTAGTTGAAAGATACATTTCGTTATTTATCGATAGTTCTCAGTGTCTTGAGTGTTAGTAGCCTCATACAACATGTTGGCAATGTTGGGATATCACCTATTTTTCATGACTTCATATCTTATTATAGGCATGTCGCTTATGAGGTATTTGGCTTAGTTGGCAGATTGTTTTCAATAGATCTTCCACCGACATTGATGGATGTATGGACGTTGTCATTCATCGGCGCTGGTGCATATGTACGAACTCCGAATATTGAGCAAAGTCGGTTATTAAGAAAGCATGATACTGGTAAATTCCCTTCATATTGGAAATTTATCTACTTTCTCCTCATGGGTTTTACGCTAGTAGGCTTATCCATAGTTTTCTCAGCTCTTCAGCCACAAATCTACGTAGATGATGAGTACGACGGAGAGTCTTATGAATTGAGTCGAAGAGCATTGAAAAATGTGCTAGTAACGGTTGTAGGTGTTGTGGTGTTCTTTGCTTTAAATGCTTATGCCCCTTCAGCTTGAAGCATAACAAAGCGTTTAAGGCAGATTCCCAACGCTTGGCATTTTCGGTTTGATTCAACTTTAGTGTTTACGGCACAATGGTGTAGGTTGGGTGGTGGCGTTGCTCACTACTTAACGCGGCGTTAGCAGACAAAAGTAAATCAAGGAAGAGGGTACGTTATGTCTGATAAAGTAATTAAGTCTTCAACAGCTACAATTCAAGTCGGTGCGACTAAAGCAGATGGGAAATTAGAACTTACTAAGTCGGATTTAATTTTTATTCCGTACAACGAAAAGTTGGGTTTTGGTCCATATCAATTAAAGCGCCAAGACATTGCTGCCGTAGCTAAGTGCTTGGGCAAAGGTGGTGGTGTAATTCCAATCACTACGGATGCATTTCGTATAAAACTAGCCAACAATACGTGTTACGAGTTTATCGTAGCGAAGCCAGATCAATGGATAGAAGCACTCGGTGAAATTGTCAGCTAACAAACTGTTCAAGAGTGATTCGCAACGCGTGGCATTTTCACCATGCGTTGGTTTTAGTGTTTAAGGTGGTATGCGGTAACTTCGGTATTGCGCTGCTCACCCCTTAACAGGGCGTTAGGCTTTTGGAGAAATATTCAACATGGTTAAAAAGGGTATGCTTCTTCAGCTATTGGATGAACTCCGAAAGCTAGAGGAAAAAGGTTGTGAGTTTACCGCTAAAGAAGTGGCGGAATCAGTCGGGTACAGTGTTAGCTCTGTAAACAAGTACTTTAACGAAAAGCTCAAGGGCGAGTACATTGTTAAAGTGAGTCGTTCACTCTGGAAATGCAGCGGTATTAACAAACTCTCCAATGACGAGTTTTTCAGGCTCATGTCCCAGAGTTTGAATACACAGTCCAAATCACCTGATGAAATTCTCTCGGATCAACTAATAAAAAGAAGTCATGATGCTTTTACATTAGCGCTTGAAGTTTATAACCGTCCAACATTGGGGAATCGGGTTGAAGCATTTACCATTATGATGGTAAATTGTTCTGCTCCAGTCAGACTGGACACTTCATTAAGCGACATTTTGCTGTTCAAAGTTAACTGGGCTTAGATACCCAAGAGTACTGTGCCTTCTCGTCTTATTATAATCAACCTCTATGTACTCGAAGACCGTTTGGCGCATCTCATCTCTGGTCATTATTGGTTCGTATTGAATCGCTTCCACTTTCATCGAATGGAAGAAGCTCTCAACACAGGCATTGTCCCAGCAGTTTCCTTTCCTGCTCATACTTTGTTTTAGATTATAAGCAGTTATGAGGTCTCGATAATCTTTCGAGCAATACTGGCTACCACGATCACTATGAACAATAACTTCCTCTGGAAAGCCTCGACGGAACAGAGCCATTGATAATGCATCGCAGACCAGTGTTGCCGTCATCCTCGTATCCATCGACCAACCGATTACTTGTCGTGAGTAAAGATCAATGATCACAGCCAAATACAGCCAGCCTTCGCTTGTGGCAAGATACGTGATATCTCCCGCCCATTTCTGATTCGGGGCCGTTGCATTAAAGTCCTGAGCTAGCAAGTTTGGAGCTACAGGCATCTTATGCTTGCTGTCCGTTGTACACTTAAACTTGCGTGCCGCTTTTGGCGTTAAATCTTGACGCTTCATGCTGGCTGCAATGGTTTTCACATTATGGCTATCACCGTTCTCAGCCAGCTCTTTCTGGATGCGCCTTGAACCATCTCGCCCCTTACTGTTGTCAAAAGCATCTTTAACCTTTGCATCAAACTCTTGGCGAGTTGCTTCGCGTTGAATACCCTTGTGGCGATGCTTAATCCAATAATAAAACCCACTTCGAGAAACCTTGAATACCTTAACCATGCGGACAACACTGAAGCACAGCAAGTGTTCAAGCATGAATTCATAGCAATCTACTTTAGATTTTTCGCGAAGTAGGTGGCGGCCTTTTTTACGATATCTAGCTCTTCTGCTTGTTCTGCCAACTGTCTTTTGAGTTTGGCTACTTCAGCAGCTAGCTCTTGTTCTCGCTGACTGGTTGTAGTGTTTTTCTTTACAGTCTTGCTGCCGCAGCGACTCCCACTTTCTCTGCTAGCTTCAGAGTTTCGGCTTTAAATTCAGGAGAATGGATAATACGTTTCTTCTTGTTTGTCATGATTCACCTCGTTAGTGATTGTACTCACTTAACTCAGTGTCCAAAACTGCTGGTGCAGATCAGTTTCGTTTTAGAAGCGAAACTGGATAACTTAGAAGTGCCCCATTCTTACTTAGTACTATCACTCATTTACATACTGTTGATGTCTATTTTCACTAGCCAATGATTTCTAAACTAGATAATAACCTGGCGTTAGCTCATGAGCTAAATGGGCACACAGACACATTAAAAATGAGAACTATCCGCAAGTAATTGTGATTAGCAAGCATTGTGCGCTTTAGTTTCACTTCAATAACTGTCTCTTGTGAATTACTATCGAACAATACTAGTTGTATACCTAATCAATTGAATAAAAAAGGTCATGATATGCTCTTTCAATCAAAAATTCCGACCAAGTTAAAGCGTACGGTTTTAAGCAGTATGATTGCTTCCAGCTTCCTTTTAACCGGTTGCAGTGAGCCAGAAACAACACAGGAAGCAAATCCGGTAATTAACCCCGCTCTTGTAGAAGTGGTTGCACCGCAGCGTGCCTCTGATTTGGTGTTTAATGGCGTAGTTAGGGCATCTCAACGTGCTGATCTAGCATTTCGCATTAGTGGTCTACTGACAGATATTAAAGTCAATGAGGGTGACAGTGTCAAAAAGGGTGATTTATTGGCGACTCTAGATGATAGGGATGCAAAAAATGCCCTAGCTTCGGCCAAGTTAGAGTTAAAAAACACCAGACAAGAATACGAACGCGCAAAAGCCATTTTTGAGAAAACACAAGCGATATCAAAAGCGGAACTTGATTCCATAACAACACGATACAATCTTGCTAAAAACAGAGTTGAAGAAGCGCAACGTAAGGTTGAGTATACGCAAATATTTGCCCCTTTTGATGGCGTGATTGGCGACAAAAAGATTGAAAATTTCGGGCAAATTCAAGCGAATCAACCACTGTTTACTCTTCAGGATGTCGCTGCACTTGAAGTTGTTATTGATATTCCTCATAAAGTTATGTTGTCTGGCGTAAGAAATACACGAGCCATTGCAGAGCTTGCCTCTGTTCCAGAGCAGCAGTTTGATTTGTCTTTACGCACCTATTCGACTCAAGCGGACGCCAACACTCAAACTTACTCTGTCGTTCTAGGGTTCGATGATCTTAAAGGATATCGAGTCTTACCGGGCATGTCGGTTCGAGTATTCCCTGCGAATGATGAACCGCAAAGTGGTGAAAGTTTAGTGACGATACCGTTAACTGCAGTGGTTCCTGACAACCAAGGTAAGCAGTTTGTCTGGGTCGTAACCAGTGATAATCGTGTTAAGAAACGTTTTGTCGATGTGGGGACCGTGTATAAAGATCGCGTGGTCATCAAAGATGGCCTTAAACAAGGTGAGCAAGTCCTAATCGCTGGTGTATCTTCGGCCAAAGAAGACATGGAAGTACGCCCATATACTGATGAGAATGGAGCGTAAACATGGATATTGCACGTTATACCATCGCCAAGCGTACAAGCGTGTGGGTATTGATTGCGCTTACGTTAATCGGTGGTTACATCAGTTATTTGAAATTGGGTCGCTTTGAAGATCCAGAGTTTGTTATTCGCCAAGCCGTGATAATTACGCCATATGCGGGTGCAACCGCTCAGGAAGTTTCCGATGAAGTAACGGATGTGATTGAAGGGGCCGTCCAATCACTGCAGGAGCTTAAAGAGGTTAAGTCGGTTTCCTTGCTCGGCCGCTCGGAAGTCACTGTGGAAATAAAGCTGGAATTTTCCAAAACAAGTGACGAGTTGCAACAGGTCTGGGACAAGCTAAGACGCAAAGTAGCCGATGCGCAGCGGCAACTGCCAAGAGGAGCAGGGCCATCTATTGTTAATGATGACTTCTCCGACGTCTACTCTCTATTTTTTGCGGTGACGGGCGAGGGCTTTAGCGATAAACAACTGCAAGACTATGTCGATTCTCTACGTCGAGAGTTGGTGTTGGTTCCGGGTGTTGCAAAAGCCGCGACGCTAGCTGAGCAGCAAGAAACCATCTTCATCGAAATTGCGAGCGATAGGCTAGCAGAATACGGTCTATCGGTTAATAACGTCATACAAGTGCTACAAAAGCAAAGTGTGGTGACAGTGGCGGGCAACCTCGACAACGGTGTCATGAACATTCCGGTGATTCCACGTTCTAGCCTAACGAGTTTTGATGATCTGCGTAACCTTCAAGTCGCCGTCGGACAGAATAATGTCATTGTGACTCTGGGCGACATTGCTGATATCACTCGCGGCTATAAGACGCCGCCATCGATGTTAATGCGTTACAACGGAGAGCGAGCAGTTGGTTTTGGTATTTCTAATATCACTGGCGGTAACGTTGTGGATATGGGAGATGCGGTAAAAGCACGTTTAGCTGAGTTGGAAAGCCAACGTCCTCTTGGTATTGAACTGCACACGATCTCAATGCAATCGGAATCTGTTCGAGCATCCGTAGCCAACTTTATCGATAATTTGATTGCGGCCGTGGTGATTGTATTTGTTGTCCTTCTGCTGTTTATGGGGGTACGGTCTGGTGTAATCATTGGCTTTGTGTTGCTGTTAACCGTTGCAGGTACACTCTGTGTCATGCTCATTGAAGACATTGCGATGCAGCGCATTTCTCTTGGCGCTCTGATTATCGCTTTGGGTATGCTGGTTGATAATGCGATCGTGGTGACTGATGGGGTGTTGGTACGCTTAAGGCAAGAGCCCAACGCAGACAAGCAGCAGATCGTGTCTGAGGTCGTTAACTCGACAAAATGGCCATTGCTTGGCGGTACAATCGTCGGTATTTTCGCATTTAGTGCGATTGGTTTGTCTCCGTCGGATATGGGTGAATACGCAGGATCGCTATTTTGGGTCATCCTCTATTCAATGCTGCTAAGTTGGGTGTTCGCCGTTACAGTGACCCCTTTGCTTTGTTATGACTTTTTAAAAGTGACAGCTCAGCAGGGTGATGTCCCTCCGTCAAAAATGGTTGAGAGCTATCGTAGGGTACTTCAATGGGTCTTGCACCACCGCTTTTTAAGTTGTGGTGTCGTGGTGCTGGGATTGTTCGCTTCGTTGTGGGCAACTCAATTTGTTCCACCGGGTTTTATGCCTGAGTCACAGCGTCCACAGTTTGTGGTTGATGTCTACTTGCCACAAGGCTCCGACATTCGTCGCACAGAAAACGTCGTTTCGATGATCGAAAGCGATATTAAGCAAAAACCGGGCATTACCAATATCACCAGCTTTATTGGCGGCGGCGGACTTCGTTTCATGTTGACGTACTCACCAGAAGCAAGGAACGTCAGCTATGGTCAGCTGTTGATTGATATTGATGACTATACAAAAATCGCACCTTTGGTGGGTGAACTGCAATCAGAACTCGACAATAAATACCCAGACGCATCAATTAAAGTCTGGAAGTTTATGTTGGGCCGCGGTGGTGGTAAGAAGATTGAAGCTGGTTTTAAAGGGCCTGACAGTAAAGTGCTCCGTCAACTGGCAGAGAAGGCAAAAGCGATCATGCAGAACGATGCCAATTTGATCGCCGTACAAGACGACTGGCGCCAGCAAGTTCCAGTACTTGCTCCTGTCTATTCGTCTCAAGAAGCACAACGCTATGGCCTCACCACTCAAGAAATCAATGCGGCGATTGCTCAAACACTATCAGGGCGTAATGTCGGCGTTTTCCGCGAAGGGAACGATCTGATACCGATAGTGGTCAGAGCTCCGGAAAGCGAACGAGCGCATGAGAGAGCGATTGAAAATACCGAAGTTTACAGTGCGCAGGCAGGAAGCTTTATTCCAGTGAGTCAACTGGTAGACTCGGTAGATGTAGTGTATCAGGATGCGATCTTACGACGTATTAACCGTATGCCGACCATCTTAGTTCAAGCCGATCCGGCTCCGGGTGTTATGACGTCCGACGCCTTTAATCAAGTTCGTGAAAAGATTGAGGCGATTGACCTCCCATCGGGTTATGAGTTGATCTGGTATGGTGAATATAAAGCGTCTAAAGATGCCAATGAAGGTTTGGCGATTTCAGCGCCATATGGTTTTGCCGCCATGATCCTTGCAGTGGTCTTTATGTTTAACGCTTTACGTCAGCCACTTGTCATCTGGATGACCGCACCGCTAGCGATTATTGGCGTTGTCATTGGCCTTATCGCTTTTCAAACCCCTTTCGAGTTTATGGCGATCCTCGGCTTCTTGAGCTTAATCGGTATGATGGTTAAGAACGCGATTGTATTGGTTGATCAAGCTGACGCTGAGATCGGCGAGGGTAAAGCACCCTATAACGCCATTATTGAAGCGTCGTTAAGCCGAGCCAAACCCGTCCTACTTGGAGCGCTCACAACAATTCTTGGTGTCGCGCCACTATTGATTGATCCGTTCTTCAAGAGTATGGCGGTAACAATTATGTTTGGTTTGTTGTTTGCAACGATTTTAACCCTAGTGGTGATTCCGTTGTTTTACGCTGTGCTTTTTAAGGTAAAAGTAGAATAACAGGGACAAGTAACGTCGAATATTATTCGCCCTAGATTCAATGCCAGTCAGTCTATCTGACTGGCATTCTTGTATTTACCACTGCGCAACACATGATCAAGCATTAAAAATGCACAGTTTTCTTGTGTCATTCCCCATTCGTTGTGAATTCTATTAGGAATGAACCTTACTTTTTTCACTTTTGATATGCTTACTCTAGTTGCAGTTCGTCATTTTAGAGCAATGGCTCTAGTTTCTTGTCCAATGGTTCTTTAGAAGTCATGAGATACTGCTTATCATTATTTGGTGGCTCTTGTACGATTGTAGGGCTACACATTTGCTACATGAAATTGATGTTCTTGTGGTTTTTATAATTTAAGTGGCTGTTATTTATGTGTTTTTAATTGCATTGGTCACGCATTAACAGGGCGTTAGTTGCCAACGAGAAAAACGCAGCTAAAACAAAAATATTTAGGCCTAATGTCCGTGTGTTTTTGGCTAGGTTTTCGCATTTCAATTTTTAGTTATTCGGGTTTGTGGAAATCGTTCTCAGGTTTCTTTTGTGGTTGGATTTTCTGTTTCAGAAACCGATTCACTTGCTGAAAAGCAGCTCGGTGATATTGTCTTTTCAAAAGAGCTTTTTGGTGTTGTAAGTCCGTTTTCTACGGCGTTGCGTATTCCAAGTGGTTTCAGTGACAAACGCTTTGAAACTGCGCCTGATTTGAATTTACTAAAACACGTATAGCTAGTGTTGGCAAAGCGGCAATTAACTTCAAATCAAAGCTTTAGGTTTGGCAACTAACAAAGCATTTAAGAGGGATTCACAACGCTAGGCAGTTTTGGTTTGAATTAGCTTTAGTGTTTACGGCACAATGGTTTAGGTTAGGTGGTGGCGTTGTTCACCCCTTAATGCGGCGTTAGTTGCCAACGAGGAAAAACGTACCTAAAGAAAAATGTTTAGGGCTAAAGTCCGTGTGTATTTGGCTAGGTTTTCTTATTTCCATTTCTAGTTATTTGGGGTTGTGAAAATCGTGCTTTGGTTTCTTGTGTGGTTTGGATCTTCTGTTTCAGAAGCCGCTTTGTTTGTTGAAAGTCAGCTCTGTAACACTGTCTGTCTAAAAGAGCTTTTTGGTGTTGTTAGTCCGTTTTCTAAGGCGTTTTGAGTTCCAAGTGGTTTCAGTGACAGGTGTTTTGAAACTGCGTCTGATTTGAGTCTTTCAAAGCACATAAAGCCAGTGTTGGCAAAGCGGCAATCAACTTCAAATCAACGCTTTAGGTTTGGCAACTAACAAAGCATTCAAGAGGGATTCACAACGCTTGGCAGTTTTGGTTTGAATTGGCTTAAGTGTTTACGGCACAATGGTTTAGGTTAGGTGGTGGCGTTGTTCACCCCTTAATGCGGCGTTAGTCGCCAGAAAAAGCTAGCAATCAAAATCATGTTTCTAAGCTTAAAATTTGGCTGATGATTGTTTGCTATGCAGGCTCTTCATCGATGGTCAAAACTCAGTTTCAGCTGTTTCAAATCCAAAGTTTTGCAAGTGTCCAAGCGGTTTTTTGTTCTTTGGCGCTGACAGAACTGGGCAATCGAGCGTTTGTTCTTGGTTGCAACTCTGCCCGGTGAGTTTGTTGGTTCAAAAGCAGATCTACTCGCTGAAAAGTCGTCTTCTCTGGTGTTGTAAGTTCCACGTGGTTTCAGTGACTTTGTTGAAAGTTCGCACTGTGAGATTGGCTTTCCAAAAGCGTTTTTTGGTGTTGTCAGTCCGTTTTCTACGGCGCTGTTTGTTCCAAGTGGTTTCATTGAGTTGCCGCTTTGAGACTACGTCTGACTTAAGTGCATCAAAGCACATAAAGTTTGTTGTTCGCAAAGTTTAGTTCGGCTTAAAATTGTCGCTCGGTGCCTCGCGACTAACAAACTGCTCAAGAGGGATTCGCAACGCGTGGCATTTTTACTATGCGTTGAATTTAGTGATTAAGGTGGTTTGCGGCGGCTTTTGTACTGCGTTGATCACCCCTTAGCAGGGCGTTAGTACGGGTTTGACATCAAAGGTCATAAGTTTTGGTGTTTATCTGTTTTGGCGCTCGTCTTTACACCTTTCAGTTCGTACCTTTCATGTTCTTTCCGGTGGCACTATATGCGGAGTGTTCGCTTTGATTTCACCATTTACGGTTTCTAACTTTTAGCCTATTTCTTTATTGCTTCTTCTTTTTCGTGGTTTTTACTAAGTCAAAATTGTGTTTCTTTGGTGTTGCTGTCGAAGTGCGAGGAACGAATCCTTTTCTAATTTGAAGTCAGTAAAAGTAGGTGAGTTCAGTACGTTTTTCTTCTAGCCAACTTTCGTCTCTCTATCGATTTTAAGTTTTGTAGCTGCCCGTCTCACTTCAGTGTTCAAAGCCTTTCATATCATGCAACTTTTCAATATTTTGGAGCGCATAAATAGAAGTAGCGCATGTACTAACAAATTGCTTAAGAGTGATTCGTAACGCGTGGCATTTTTACTTTGCGGTGGCTTATGGTGATTAAGGCGCTGTGCGGTAGCTTTTGTATTGCGTTACTCACACCTTAGCAAGGCGTCATATGCCAGATGAAGAAAGCCTAAAAATTCAGGTTAACAGCCTTGGTGTTTGGATCTTTGGGAGTCGAGATTTTTCGGTTTCAATCCTAGTTTTCTTTGGTTTGTGGCTCACTCTCGGGTTGCCATTCGTAGATGGTTTTATTCTTTGATGCTGATAATGCCTAGTCAATTTAGGCAACATCGTCTGCTGGAATTCAGCTCTTTGAATTTGCCTTTCTAAAAGCGGATTTGCTTTCTGAGAGGGCGTTTTCTCTGGTGTGGTGAGTTCACGTGGTTTCAGTGAGTTTGTTGAAAGATCTCATTGTGAAATTGCCGTTCCAAAAGCACTTTTGGGTGTTGTCAGCTCGTTTTCTGCAGCGTTGAAAATTCCAAGTGGTTTCAGTGGCAAGTCGCTGTAAGTCTAAGCCTGACGTAAGTGCATCAAAGCACATAAAAATCATGGTTTCAAAGTGGGGCTTGTCCTAAAATCTTAGGCTTAAACGTTCGCATATAACAAAGCGTTTAAGAGGGATTTGGCACGCGTGGCATTTTTAGTATGCGTTGGGTTCAGTGTTTAAGGCGCTATGCGGTAGCTTTTGTATTGCGTGCCTGCACCCCTTAACGCGGCGTTATGCTTACAAGAAGTTAGGATCATGAAATATACGAAAAATCAACATATGTTGTCTCAGTGGTTTTTAAGAAATTTTCGCAGTGATGACACTGCAAATGCACCAAAAGACAAGCAAAGGGTATGATCTGCTCCAGCCAGACTGGACACTTCATTAAGCGACATTTTTCTGTTCAAAGTTAACTGGGCTTAGATACCCAAGAGCACTGTGTCTTCTCGTCCGATTATAATCAACCTCAATGTACTCGAAGACTGTTTGGCGCATCTCATCTCTGGTCATGATCGGTTCGTACTGGATCGCTTCAACCTTCATCGAATGGAAGAAGCTCTCAACACACGCATTATCCCAGCAGTTTCCTTTTCTACTCATACTTTGCTTTAGATTATAAGCAGTTATGAGGTCTCGATAATCTTTCGAGCAATACTGGCTACCTCTATCACTATGAAGAATAACCTGCTCAGGGAACCCTCGACGGAACAAAGCCATTGATAATGCATCGTAGACCAGTGTTGCCATCACCTTCGTATCCATTGACCAACCAATTACTTGCCGTGATTAAAGGTCAATGATCACAGCCAAATACAACCAGCCTTCACTTGTGGCAAGATACGTGATATCGCCCGCCCATTTTTGATTCGGAGCCGTTGCAGTAAAGTCCTGAGCTAGCAAGTTCGGAGCTACAGGCATCTTATGCTTGCTGTCCGTTGTACACTTAAACTTGCGTGCCGCTTTCGGCGTCAAATCCTGACGCTTCATGCTGGCTGCAATGGTTTTAACATTATGGCTATTACCGTTCTCAGCGAGTTCTTTCTGGATACGTCTTGAACCATCTCGACCTTTACTGTTGTCAAACGCATCTTTGACCTTTGTATCAAGCTCTTGACGAATTGTCTCGCGTTGGATGGCCTTGTGACGATGCTTAATCCAATAATAAAACCCACTTCGAGAAACCCTGAACACCTTA